>NZ_JBHXFL010000024.1:86028-104767 GCF_042724095.1 Streptomyces sp. NPDC127100 | reverse complement strand
TCCACCCGGCCACCCCCGGACCCGGCACCCCCTTCACGGACCACCCCGCGCCCCCGGTCCAGCGCGCCACCGCCCCCACGCCCCCGCAGAACCGGCAGGCCGCCACCCCGGGTCTCCCGCCACCGCCCGCATCCGCGACGCCCGCCACCCCGGCCGGCCCGCCGCCCCTGCCGATGCCCGTCGCGCCGACGCCCGTCGCCCCGGGCGCCGCCGCGCCCACCGTCCAGCGCGCGCCCGCCAGGGCCGTACCGCTGCGCAGGCCCGCCCCGCTCGACGCCACCGCCGCCCGCGGTGCGCTGCCCGTGGCGCCCCTGACCCCGCCCCCGGCGGCCCCGCACCCCCCGCTCCAGCGCACGGCGCCGGCGAGGCCGGCCGCGGACAGCGCACCGGCGCACACGGTCCAGCGTCTTCCCGGCCGGACCATCGGCGCCCTCGCCGCGGCGGCGTCGGCCACCGTCGCCTCCACCCTGGAGCACTTCCGGACGCCCTCGTCCGCGCAGTCGCGGCCGAGCGGCCCGCCGCCGCCCTACGAGCCGCCCCCGTCGTACGGCGCGGCCACGGCCCCGCCCGGTGGCCGTCCGCCCTCCGCGCCGCCGGGTCCCGAGGCGGGCCAGCCGCCCGCGTACACGGCGGTCCCGCCGGGCGGGTTCGACCCGCGCGAGCTCACCGACTTCCAGCTCGACGAGCTGGTGCACCGGATCATCGGCCGCGTCACCCGCCTGGTCCGCACCGAACTGCGCATGGACCGCGAGCGGATCGGCAGACTCCGCGACCCCCGGGCCTGACCCCGGCCACCCCTCGCGTCCCACGGCTCACCCGACAGAAAGGCCACCCCGATGCCCCGCCAGGATCCGGGCTCCACGATCTGGTTCACCCTCACCATCGACGGCGAGAGCCTCGGTTACTTCAACGGGTGCGAAGGCCTGGCGTCCCAGGTGGAGGTCGAACAGCGCCAGGAGGGCGGCAACAACGGGTTCGTCTGGCAGCTGCCGACCCGCGTCACCTTCTCCACCATCCGGCTGACCCGCCCGCTCACCCCCGACACGGCCAAGGTCGCCAAGTGGATCTCCTCCGTGCAGACCGGCATCAAGCGGCCCACCGCGCAGATCTCGGCGCTGCGCGCGGACGGCTCGCTGGTCGCCCGCTGGGGGCTGATCGAGGTGCTGCCCGTCAGCTGGCAGGGCCCCAGTCTCGACCCGGCGAGCCCCGCCGTGGCCACGGAGGTCCTGGAGATCGCCCACCACGGGTTCACGGACTGACGGCGCCGCGGAGCAGAGAGGAAGACCCATGGCCAAGAGCAGCAACGGCGCCGGCAAGAGCCTCGTGCGCGCCAACCTCGCCATCCACGAGCCGCCCACCGGGACGACCACCACGCCCGGCGCGCTGATGCGGACATTCGGCTTCGAGTTCAACCCGGCCCACCTGTCCCTCACCCAGCGCGCCCAGTGGAAGGCGACGCCGACCATGGCCGTACGGGACGGCTCCAAACCGGAGTTCATGGGTGCCGACCCGCGGGAGATGACCCTGGAGATCTTCCTGGACTCCTCGATGAAGCCCAACGGCAACACCGTGATGAAGAAGGTCGAGTCCCTGCTGCGCTGCTGCGACGTGACCGCCAAGAGCATCGCCGCCAAGCAGCCGTCACCGCCCTGGGTGGTCTTCGAGTGGGGTTCGTTCTCCACGGCGCGGTTCACCGCGTACGTCTCGTCCGTCGAGGCGCAGTACACCCTCTTCGGCACCACCGGTGTGCCGATCCGCGCCACCTGCCAGGTGTCGCTGGTGGAGATCCCCGGCCCGACCGAGGGCCAGAACCCGACCTCCGGCGCCCTCACCGCCCAGCGGGTGCACCGGGTCGTCGCGGGGGACTCGCTCCAGTCGCTGGCCTGGAGCGAGTACGGCCGGGCGAACGCCTGGCGGGCGATCGCCGAAGCCAACGGCATCGACGACCCCTCCCACCTGCCGACCGGCACCGAACTCATGCTGCCCGCCGCCGAGGAGGTGCCTCACTGATGGTGCGGCACGCTTTCTCCAGCATCGTCGAGGTGAGGATCGGCGGCGCCAAACTGCCCGCCGACATCGCCCCCATGCTCGTGGAGGGCTGGGTCGACCAGGGCGTCGGCGTACCCGCGGCGTTCCGCCTCACCTTCCGCGACCCCTACCGCCTGGTCCTCGGCAAGCTGAACGTGCAGTTCGGCACGCCGGTCGTCATCACCCCGGTGGCCGACGGCCAGGGCATCGGCAACCCCCTGCTCACCGGCGAGGTCACCGGCCTGGAGGCCGACTACGACGGCACCGGCAGCTTCACCGTCATCCGCGGCTACGACTACGGGCACCGCATGATGCGCCAGCGGCGCGTCGCCGCCTACCGCAACCAGAAGGCCTCCGACATCGCCCGCAAGCTCGCCGCCATGGACGGCGTGTCCATCGGCCGCATACAGCCGACCAAGGGCATGTACGCGTTCATCAGCCAGTCCAACGTCACCGACTGGGACTTCCTCTCCCGGCTCGCCGACGAGAACAACATGGTCATGTCCCTGGACGCCAAGGGGAAGTTCCGGTTCGTCACGCCGAAGCCGTCGGCCGGAGCGCCCTCCCCGCGGACCGACGGCGACAAGAGCACCTTCGTGCTCCAGGCCGGCCACGACATCCTGCGGCTGCGGGCCGCCGTCACCGCCGCCGACCAGGTCGGCAAGGTCGAGTCGCGCGGCTGGAACGTCACCACCAAGAAGAAGATCACCGAGATCGCGCCCGCCACCACCGACCCGGGCATCAGCATCGGCTCGACCCCCGGCGAGGCCGCGGGTAAGTTCAAGTCGGCCAAGCTCGTCGAGACCGCCAACCCGTACGACCGGCAGGACGAGGTCCAGCACGCCGCGAAGGCCCTGGCCGCCGACGTCACCTCGTCCTTCGCCGAGCTGGAGGTCGCCGTCTACGGCCATCCGGACCTGCGTCCCGGCGTCCCGGTGGCCCTCTCCGACGTCGGCAAGCCCTTCGAGGGCAAGTACACCGTCACCTCGGTGCGTCACGTCTTCGGCGACGGCAAGCACTACGAGTCCTGGATCACGGTCAGCGGCCGCCAGTGGCGTTCCCTGTACGGGCTGGCCTCGGGCGGCGGGGGCGGCGGCGTGGACGCCGCGAGCGCCGCCCGGCTGCCCAGCGTCGCCAACGCCGTCGTCACCGACGTCCAGGACCCGCTCAAACAGGGCAGGGTCAAGCTCCAGTTCCCCTGGCTCGACGACATGTACGTCAGCGACTGGGCGCGCAGCGTTCAGCTCGGCGGCGTCGGTGGCGGCGGCGTCTTCCCCATGGACGTCGGCGACGAGGTGCTCGTCGCCTTCGACCGGGGGGCGCTGGACCACCCGTTCGTCATCGGCGGGCTCTACAACGGCCGGGACCTGCCCACCAAGGTCTCCGACGTGCCCCTGCACGACGGCCTGAGGAAGAAGGCCGCCCGGCACACCCTGTCCGACCGCCAGGGCAACCGCGTCGACCTGCTCAGCCAGCAGACCGGCGGGCGCAAGCAGGGCGTCCGGATCGCCTCCGGCAACGAGAAGCTGATCATCAACCTCGACCGCACCAAGACGGAGATCACCGTCGACAGCAAGGGCACGGTCAGCATCACCGGCAGCCGTTCGGTGTCGGTGGAGGCGGGCACCAGCCTCCGGCTGCACGGCCGCCAGTCCGTCATGATCGACAGCGGCGGACCGCTCACCCTGAAGGGCAAGGGCCTGGTCAGCATGACGTCCCTGGGCGGGGCGGTCGACGTCAACGCGATGGGCGGCGCCATGAACCTGTCGTCGACCGGCATGACGTCGATCAACGCCACCGGCATGGTCTCGGTCAACGCGGTGGCCAACGTGAACATCAAGGGCATCAAGGTCGACCTCTTCGGCGCCGTGTTCGTCAACACCGTGAAGTACCCCCTCCCGGCATGACCGGACGACCGCGCCGGCCCGCCCGGACCGCAGGAACAGCAGGAACAGGAAGAAGAAGGCAGGTGGCTCCCTGATGGCCGAACAGTTCGTCGGCTCCGGCTGGGCGTTCCCCATGCGCATCGGACCCACCGGCGGCATCGCCCTGGTCAGCGGCGAGCGCGAGGTCGAGGAGGCCATCCGCCTCGTCCTCGCCACCGCGCCCGGCGAACGGCCGATGCGCCCCGACTTCGGCTGCGCCATCCACGACCTGGTCTTCGCGCCGGTCAACGAGCAGACCGCCGGCCGCATCCAGCACGAGGTGTACGTCAGCCTGGACCGCTGGGAGCCCCGCATCGAGGTCCACGACGTCGACGTCAGTACCGGCACGGACCAGAGCGTCCTCTTCATCGACGTCCGCTACTCGATCCGCGGCACCAACAACCCGCGCAGCCTCGTCTTCCCGTTCTACGTCATCCCCTCCCACGACGAGCCGGACCTCACCGACGGCCCCGCCGGCCTCCCGGGCTCTCCCGAAAGCGACCACTGATGTCCCTGCCCTCCCCCAACCTCGACGACCGCCGCTTCCAGCAGTTCGTCGACGACGCCAAGCGCTACATCCAGCAGCGCGCCCCGGAGTGGACCGACCACAACGTCTCCGACCCCGGCGTCACCCTCGTCGAGACGGTCGCCCACATGGCCGACCAGATCGTCTACCGCCTCAACCGGGTCCCCGAGAAGAACCACCTCGCCTTCCTCGACCTGGTCGGCATCACCCTCTTCCCGCCCTCCGCCGCCCGCACGGACGTCACCTTCTGGCTGTCCGCGCCGCAGGAGGACGCGATCCTGATACCGGCCGGCGCCGAGGTCGCCACCCTGCGGACCGAGCGCGACGACGCCGTCGTCTTCGCGACCGAGCGCGACCTGACCGTCGTGCCCTGCGCGCTCGGCCACCTGGTGACGCAGCGCCGCGGCGAACCCGTCACGGACCGCACCACGGACCTCGCCGAGGGCAAGGACCTGCTGTGCTTCGCCGAGGCCCCCAGCCCCGGTGACTGCATGCTCATCGGCCTCACCGCCGCCACCCCCGACTGCGCCCTCGCCCTGGAACTCGACAGCCGCGTCGACGGCGTCGGCGTCGACCCCCGCCAGCCGCCCCTCGTCTGGGAGGCCTGGACCGAGGACGGCTGGCAGCCCTGCGAGGTCGACCGCGACGGCACCGGCGGCCTCAACCGCCCCGGCGACGTCGTCCTCCACGTCCCCGGCGGCCACGTGCTCTCCCGCAACGGCGGCCAGGAGGCGGGCTGGATCCGCTGCCGGGTCACCGACCCGCTGCCCGGCCAGCCCTTCTACACCACCTCGCCCACCATCCGCTCCGCCGAGGCGTACACCATCGGCGGCACCACCCGCGCCGTCCACGCGGAGACCGTCCACGACGAGGCCCTCGGCGAGTCCACCGGCCTGCCCGGCCAGCGGCTGCGGCTCGCCCACGCCCCCGTCGTCGCCGACGACCCGCCCCTCCTCCTCCAGACCGCCGCCGACGCCGGCTGGCAGGACTGGCAGGTCGTCCCGCACTTCGCGGCGTCCCGCCCCGACGACCACCACATCACCCTCGACGCCGCCACCGGCGAGATCGCCTTCGGCCCCGCCGTCCGCGAACCCGACGGCACCCTGCGCCAGTACGGCACCGTCGCCCCCAAGGGCGCCGTCATCCGCGCCCGCCGCTACCGCACCGGCGGCGGCCGGGCCGGCAACGTGGCGCGCGGCGCCGTGCAGGTCCTGCGCACCTCCATCCCGTACGTCTCCGAGGTCGTCAACCGCGAGGCCGCCCGCGGCGGCGTGGACGGCGAGACCGTGGAGGAGGCGAAGCTCCGGGCCCCCATCACGCTGCGCGCCCAGGAACGCGCCGTCACCCTGCGGGACTACGAGGAACTCGCCCGCCGCGCCGCCCCCGAGACCGCCCGCATCACCTGCCTGGAGGGCAAGGAGGGCGACCACGGAGCGTACGCGGTCCGCGTCCTGGTCGTCCCGCAGGCCGTACCCGACCCGGGCGGACGGCTCCGCTTCGAGCAACTCGTCCCCGGCGACGCCCTCCTGGCCCGCATCACCCGCCACCTCGACGAACGCCGCCTCATCGGCACCCGCCTAGCCGTCGGCCCGCCCTACTACCAGGGCGTCACCGTCGTCGCCACCGTCCACGCCTTCCGCGGCGTCGACACCGACCGGGTGCGCCGCCAGGCCCACGACGCCCTCTACCGCCACCTCGACCCGCTCACCGGCGGCGCCGACGGCCGGGGCTGGCCCTTCGGCCGCCCCGTGCAGGCCGGCGAGGTCTTCGCCGTGCTGCAGCGCGTCCCCGGCGTGGAGCTCGTGGACGAGGTCGTCCTGCACCCCGCCGACCCCCTCACCGGCAAGCGCGGCGACCCCACCGACCGCATCGACCTCCAACCGCCCTCGCTGGTCTTCTCCTTCGACCACCGCGTCCGCGTGATCGGAGACGGCACGTGACCACCACGCCGTACCGGGGCTCCGTCGACGGGCTCGGCTCCTCGCTCCCGCTGGGCACGATGCTCCCCGCCGTCTTCGCCGACGACGACCTCGCCCAGCGCTTCGTCGGCGGCCTCGACGACGTCCTCGCCCCCATCCTCAACGTCCTCGACTGCCTGGACACCTACTTCGACCCGGCCCTCACGCCGGCCGACTTCGCCCAGTGGCTCGGCACCTGGGTCGGCGCCGAGACCGACGGCACCGAACCGGAGCCCCGGCTGCGCGCCGCCGTCGCCGCGGCAGCCCGCCTGCACCGCGTACGCGGCACCCGGCAGGGCCTGTCCGAGGCCGTACGGCTGGCGTTCGGCGTCGAGCCGGACATCACCGAGAGCGGCGGCGCCGACTGGAACGCCCGCCCCCTCGGCCCGTTCCCCGGCGCGCCGCGCCCCCGTCTCCACGTCGCCCTGCGGCTGCCCGACCCGTCCCCGGCCGACACCCACCGCCTGGACGCCCTCGTCGCGGCGGCCCGTCCCGCCCACATGCCCTACACCGTCGAAGTGACCGCCTCCGAAAGGACCCCGGAGAGATGACCACGCAGAACTGCGCCGAGTGCGGAACGCGCGCGGAACCGGGCCAGTCCTTCTGCGACGCGTGCGGCGCCGTGCTCCGCTGGGAGCAGGCCGGCGCGGCCCGCGCCGCCCGGCCCGCCGCCGGGGACGCCTCCGGCGCCACGGACACGCCCGCCACGACCGCACCGGCCGACGCCGACGGCCGGCCCGCCCCCGAAGCCGACGGCAACGACTGGGCACCCCCGCCCACCGCCGGCACCGCCGCCCCTGCCCCACACCCGGAAACCCCCCGGCCCACGACCACGGCACCCGGCACAGGCACCCCGGGGGCCGACCCGGGCGCCGCAGGGACCGGCATCGGCACCCCGGGGGCCGACACGGGCGCCGCGGGGACCGGCACGGGCACCCCGGGTGGTGGCGAAGGCACGCCCGGCACGAGTCACCCGGCAACCACCGCGGGCACTCCGACACCCGGCACGGGCCACCCGGAGGCCACCGCGGGCGCCCCGGGGACCCCGGAGGCCCCCGGCACCGGTGCGACCGCGGGAGCAGCGGGAGAGCCGGCGAGTGCCCCGGCGCCCGCGGGCACCGCCGACACGGTGAGCGCCGCGCGGGCCGCCAGGGCGGCGAGGGCCGCCAGAACCGCCAGGATCACGGCAGGCGCCGCGGCATCCACCGGCGGGGCCGCGGGCACCACCGCACCCCCGCGGGCCGACACCCAGCCCACCACCCCCGCACCCTCCTGGCCGGCCGGCGCCGCGAGCTCCCCGGCCCCCGGAGCCCCCGGCACCACAACACCGGCGCCGCCCACCGGACCGAACGCACCCTCCTGGTCCGCCGGCGCCGCGCACCCCCCGGCCCCCGAACCGTCCGCGCCCTCCACCGGCCCCGCCCACCCCGCGACGCCCGCCCGTGCGGACGGCGGCCCGACCAACCCGTACACCGCCCCCGACGCCTCCGCCCCCCGCACCCGCGACGTGGACGAGACGGCACCCACCGCCCCGATGGCTCCCGTACCGGCGGAGCCCCCCGCGCCGAACGCCCTCAGCGACACCATGAACCACCGCGCGCGGTCCCTGCTCGTCCCCGTCGACGACCCCGAGGACCCCGCTCCCGCCCCGCCGCCCGCCGTCGCCCCGGTCCTGCCCGGCCGTCCCGACGCCGACCGGCCCCAGGTACGCGCCCCGGGCCACCGGCCGGACTTCGTGGGCGGCCCGCCCTGCCCGTGGTGCTCCACCCCCAACCGGCCCGACCGCCACTACTGCGGCCGCTGCGCGATGCCCCTGACCGCCACCGGCGAGACCACCCAGGCACCGGCCCCCTGGTGGCGCCGCCTCTTCGGCGGCCGGCGCCGCGAGACCCCCTGGGCGGGCGACCGGCCCCGCCTGCGCCGCGTGTTCGACCGCATCGGCACCTGGGTCACCCTCGCCGTCGTCGTCACCCTGGCGATCCTCGGCTTCGTCTACATCCCCGACGGCATCCAGGCCACCCGCGACCACTTCGCCAAGCGCGCCCCGGTCGCCCCGGACCGGATCACGGCCTCCCACTCCTACAGCGGGCACTCGCCGAAGCTCGCCTTCGACCAGCGCAGCAACACCTGGTGGGGACCGGGCATCTCGGAGTCCGGCCGGGGCGAGTGGATCGAGGTCGGCTTCAGCGAGCCGACCCGGCTGCTGGACCTGATCATCACGCCGGGCGTCTCCACCAGGGCCGACAAGCTCAGCGAGTCGGCCCTGCCGCACCGCATCAAGGCGACCATCACCAGGAAGGACGGCAGCACCACGACCCGCGACCTCACCCTGGACCAGGGCGCGGGCGGCCAGCGCCGCCCCTTCCGGGTCGGTGAGGTCACCAAGGTCCGCTTCACCATCGAGTCGGCCCACGCGGCCTCCGCCGACAAGCAGGTCGCCATCGCGGAGATCGAGTTCTTCGGCCCCTCCAGCGCGAACCGCACCTGACCCGGAACGACCGAGGGCCCCGCCGTCCAACGGACGGCGGGGCCCTCGTCGTGCTCCGGAGTCCCCTGTCGGATTCGGACCCACGACCAGGCCTGAATGTGAGGCGCCTTCGACACGTATGCGACAAAAAGAGATGGGAATAACCACCGGCTGCATGTTGCGCAGACGGCAGGGAATTACGACGCCTTTCAACTCCTGCGATTCACTCTTCCGCCGGCATGCTGTTGCCGATTCACCATCCATGTCCCAAGTGGCATCGCCCCCAGTCGGGTGTGACGATAGGAGTAAGAGGCTTGGAAGGAGGGCGAGATGAAGTCCCAACAGGCGGGCGACGGCGCCGCCCTGATGCCCAATATGTGCGTCTCCAACGCTGACGTTCGACAGTCCACGTGGTACAAGTCCGCGTTCCGCGGTTCACTGTTCGCCGAGTCACTCATGGACGACTCCCAGTTCCTCTGGGTCAACACCCGTCGATCGACTTTCGCCGGTCTCAACATGGACGGCAGTCGTCTGGTGGGCTGCTCGATGCGCGATGTCGTCATGGAGGACTGCGACCTCCAGGGCCTGACCATCAACGGCGTGAAAGTCGACGATTTGATCGCCTCGCGGGAAGGGGCACAGTGATGTCCACACCCATGATATTCATTCGTCCAGAGCTGCGTCCCGAATTGGCCGGCACATACGACATCGAGCCGGTCGGCATCGAAGACGCGATCCGCGACGCAGTGGCGCGCGGAGAGAGCCTGGACGACAAGAAGGACGGCGTGGACCGGCGCTTCCTGGAGGACGGCGGAGCGGAGACCCGCGGCTCTGGCCAGGTGTTCCTCGCCGGCGTCACAGGCAAGGAGACCTGTGACACCGGCAAGGAGGCGTGCGATGCGTTGCGCGTCGTCGTCTACGGCGAGATCGAGGCCGTGCACGACTTCATCCGTCCGATCATCTAGCGAGACGACGTGATCCTGCTGCTGGGCGCCGATCCAAGGGATGCGGCAATGGCAGGATTCGCTGAATACCTGGCGAGTCATTCGATCCCGCACATGGTTTGCAGTGATCTCGGGCAGCTCGGATTCGGTGTGTATCTGGATGCCTGCGGCCGGACGGGGGTCCGGCTGCACGTGCCAGGACACGGCACCGTACGTGGCGACGAGGTGGCGGTGTTCGTCCGTAATCCGTGGATGTTCGCGCTGGCCAAGGAGGACAGCGATGACGCCCGCTTCGCCGGCAACGAGTATTACGCGGCATTGTGGACTGTGTGCGCCTTGCTCCCCAAGGTGATCAACCGGCCCGGTCCGCAGGCATGGCAATACGATCGCGAAGTGCGCCGCAGCCTCGAGCGGTCGTCACTGCTGCCGGAGTACTGGACGACCGACCCGGGACGACTGCTCGATCGGCGGGATGCCTGCGCGTCGTCCGAGGTACACGTCGAGGACCTGCTCACCCACGAGTGCCGGATCATCGAAGACCCCGGCGATTTGGGCGGGCGGCTGAACCCGGGCGCCTCTCACCTGCGAGCGGTATTCGCGCCATCGAGCCGGTACGTGGTCCACGTATGTGTCGGGCAGAGGTCGTTCACCGTCCTCAACGAGCCCGATGTCGATGTCGACGAGGAACGGCACCGGACGCTCCTGCGTGATCTCACCGAAACCCTGAGCCGACGCGGCATTCGCTTCTTCGCGGTCGCTCTGGTCACCGACCACCAGCAGCGGCCACTGGTGAGCCGCATCCTGTCCGACCCTCCATTCTCCTGGTACCGCGCGCACGCCGACGCGGTGCACGAGCAGTTATGTGCGGAGCTTGCCCGCCCATTTCCGGAGATCGCGGAGTCTACTCGGTGAGCGTTCTAATCATAGGGTCACCACATGACCGCACGACGGTCCACACTGTGCGCGCCGCACGGCTGAGCTGCGTGCCCCACGCCTTTTTCGACATCGTGAGGTTCCTGCGGACCGGCTCCTACTCCTGGGACTTCCAGGGCGGATGCGGTCGATTGAGCGACGGCGTCCTGAGGGTCGACCTTCCCGACACCGGAATCACCGGCATCTACGTTCGCATGGTCGACATCATCGACAGTCTCGACAGCGAGGAACGCGCTGCAGCATCGGCGCGGCTCACCGCGCTCACGGAAATCCTCGCCACCGTCGACACTCTCGTAGTCAACCGCCCTGGCTCCGACATGAGCAACTGGTCGAAGGTGTATCACCTCAGCCTGCTCAGCCGCTGCGGCTTCACCGTGCCCGAGTCGCTGCTCACCAACAACGAGAAGGAAGCACGCGAATTCCTGGCCGCGGCGCCGAGCACCATCTTCAAGGGGGCCAGCGGCGAGAAGACGATCGCATCGGCGCTCGAGCACGGTCAGATGAGCGAATTGCGACTGCTGCCCCGCAGCCCAGTCCTGTTTCAGGAGCGTGTGCGAGGTGCCGACGTGCGTACACACCTGGTCGGCAAGCAACACTTCTCGGAACGGATCGACAGCGAAGGCGTCAACTACCAGTACTGTGCCGGCGTCAAGACCTTCACCCCGACACGTGTGCCGCCGGACGTCGTCGAAAAATGCCTGGCATATCAGGCGATGAGCGGTTTGACCTTCATCGGGTTCGACTTCATGGTGGGTGAAGACGGCCGTCACACGGTTCTGGAAGCCAACCCGATGCCCGGTTACGACGGATACGATCGGCGCCTGGGCCTCCGCATCTCCAGCGCTCTGCTGAACCTGTTGCAAGGACGCGGGACACCAGAACCACACGACCGTCGGCACTGAGCCCTTTCCAACTTCATCCCGCGATCATGGTCAGCGGCGCCGACAGCCGGGTTGGCAGGTGCTCAGCCCTCCGGCAGCTCCCATGAGGTGAACCAGTGGGGGAACGGTCCGGCGGAGGGCGGGAAGGCGAACGGCGGGGTGCGGTCGGTGAGCAGGCGCAGCACGAACTCGCCGGTGCCGCAGTCGAAGCGCTGCCACTCACCGTCCAGGTACCGCACCAGAACCGGCCAGTCGTCGGGATCGGCCGGTCCGGTCAGCCAGTGGAAGGCCAGCTCCTGCTCGGAGGTCCCCCATATGAGCACGCCGCCGGGCGCGGGGTGGACCGGGTATGGCCGGTACAGGTCGGCGTACCGCGCCATGTCCCGGCCCCAGGAGACCAGATCCGTGCCCAGCGCACCCGGCACCAGCAGGTCCAGGTACTCGTCGAAGCTGCCCGCGCCGAAGGCGTCGACGATGTCCTTGTAGTCACCGGGCAGCGCGGTGCCCAGCGCCGCCTCCGTCGCGGCCCAGTCGACGCCGCACCGATCGGGCTCCGTCCGCCCGGTGGCCTCCCGCAGCAACGCCACCCACCCGACCCCGGGCGGGCGGGTGAACGCGCGCCGGGCGAGGACCACGACGCGACGCGGGCCGTCGGCGGTGGCCGTCACGCCGTATCCGAACCAGTGCTCGGCCAGCACCCACCCGCGCAGCTCCAGCAGCCCGCCCTCCCCGCCGACGGGGAGCCCACCCTCCCCGCCCACCGGCGGACCGTCGGGCACCCCTGCCGCCCTGCCCCCGACGACCCAGGCACGTACCGGCAGACCCGCCCCGTCGACCACGTCCGCAGCGGCGCGCTCCAGCTCGGCCAGATCCTCCGCGTCACTGGGCACACAGACATGCCCTGCCCCATGAAGGGGCAGCGGGCAGTGCAATGCGGGCGCGCGCCAGGCGTCGTTCAAACGGGCGCGCAGAGCTGAGGCGTCCACGCGGCCAAGTGAAAAGCACGGCACCCGTGGATGTCGAACGCCCCGGACCGATCATCGGCCGGGGCGTTCGCGCTGTTCGGACAAGAGCCCCCTGTCGGATTCGAACCGACGACCTTCGCTTTACAAGAGCGGCGCTCTGACCAGCTGAGCTAAGGAGGCAGGCATCGCGCGGCGGCGCGCGCGGAGGCTGCTCCACTGTACACAGAGCCGGTGAACGATGGGATTCGAAAAGATCGGCGAAGTTCACAGGCCCGCAGGTACTGACAGATCAGGTGAACGCCGGGTACCGTCCTGAGCCAGTTCACTCGTGTGGACTACACCAACCACCTTCCTACAACGGATCGTCCGGCACGTTCCTGCCGGTAGAAGGGGGCCCTTCATCATGGCCACAGTCCAGTTCGACAAGGCGACCCGCGTGTACCCGGGTTCCGACAAGCCCGCCGTCGACGGTCTCGACATCGACATCGCGGACGGCGAGTTCCTCGTCCTGGTCGGCCCGTCCGGCTGCGGCAAGTCCACCTCGCTCCGCATGCTCGCGGGGCTCGAGGACGTCAACGGCGGCGCCATCCGCATCGGCGACCGCGACGTCACCCACCTGCCGCCGAAGGACCGGGACATCGCCATGGTGTTCCAGAACTACGCGCTGTACCCGCACATGACCGTCGCCGACAACATGGGCTTCGCGCTCAAGATCGCCGGCGTCAACAAGGCGGAGATCCGGCAGAAGGTCGAGGAGGCCGCGAAGATCCTCGACCTCTCCGAGTACCTGGACCGCAAGCCGAAGGCGCTCTCCGGCGGTCAGCGCCAGCGTGTCGCGATGGGCCGCGCGATCGTGCGTGAGCCGCAGGTCTTCCTCATGGACGAGCCGCTGTCCAACCTGGACGCCAAGCTCCGCGTCTCCACGCGTACGCAGATCGCCTCGCTCCAGCGCCGCCTGGGCATCACCACCGTCTACGTCACCCACGACCAGGTCGAGGCCATGACCATGGGCGACCGGGTGGCGGTGCTGAAGGACGGCCTGCTCCAGCAGGTCGACTCGCCGCGCAACATGTACGACAAGCCCGCGAACCTCTTCGTCGCCGGCTTCATCGGCTCCCCGGCCATGAACCTGATCGAGGTCCCGATCACCGACGGCGGTGTGAAGTTCGGCAACAGCGTGGTCCCGGTCAGCCGGGACGCCCTGCAGGCCGCCGCCGACAAGGGCGACCGCACGGTCACCGTCGGCGTCCGCCCCGAGCACTTCGACGTGGTGGAGCTGAACGGCGGCGCCGCCGCGTCGCTGACCAAGGACTCCGCGAACGCCCCGGCCGGCCTCGCCGTCACGGTCAACGTCGTCGAGGAGACCGGCGCCGACGGCTACATCTACGGCACGGTCGAGGTCGGCGGCGAGACGAAGGACCTCGTGGTCCGCGTCAGCAGCCGCGCGGTGCCGGAGAAGGGCGCGACCGTCCACGTCGTGCCGCGGCCGGGCGAGACCCACGTGTTCTCGTCCTCCTCCGGTGAGCGCCTCTCCGACTGAGGACCCGTGCGCACCGGGGACGCGCGTCCCCGGCACGGGTGAATTCGCCCCGCATTGACGAGAAGGGCCCCGCAACCTGCTGCGGGGCCCTTTTCGATGTCGACAAATACCCCGCCACAACGGACGTTTCGAGCAGTGTGCGTCAACCCGTTACCCATTTTCCGGCCCTTTCCCATCCCCCGAACCGGTGACTAAATGTCGCCAAATCATCACCGGGCGCTACCCTCACTCGCGTGAAGCACTCCGTGAAGCACTCCGCCTCCCAGCAGACGCGCAGCGGCCGGGGCCCCGCCCGCCGGATCGGCCGCTCGCTCGCCTTCGTCCTGCCCGTCGTCCTGGTGCTCTCCGGGACCCTCGCGGTCACCCGGGTCAACTGGTCGGGGGACCCCTCCAACTCGGTGCTCACCGCGTCGGACGCCTCCGCCGCCGGAGCGTCCACGCACGCCGCGCCCCGCGCCCCGCACGAGGTGCTGCGCGACCGGCTGCTGACCGAGCTCCAGGAGGAGGACCCGGGCGTCGCCCTCACCCACCTCCAACAGGCCGTCGACGACCGCCCCTCGCTCGCCCGGCACTGCGCGTCCATCGCCCGAGCCCTCGGCCGGGCCGCGGTGAAGGTCTACGGCCCGACGCGCGCCCAGTCGTACGCGCGCCCCGTCTGCGACACCGCCTTCGCCTCGGGCGTGCTGGCCGCGCACCGCTGAGCACCCCCGGCCGAGCACCCCCACGGGGCCGACGGGGCGCCACGTACAGTTCGGGTCATGACCGATCCGAACGCCGCGTCCCGCCGCCCCGTTCAAGCCGTCGTCCTGGCCGGCGGGCAGGGTTCCCGCCTGCGCCCCTACACCGACGACCGGCCCAAGCCGATGGTCGAGATCCCGGGCACCGGAACCCCGATCATCGGCCATCAGCTCGCCTGGCTCGCCGAGGAGGGCGTGACCGACGTGGTGGTCTCCTGCGGCCACCTCGCCGAGGTGCTCCAGAAGTGGCTGGAGACCGCCGACCTGCCGCTCTCCGTCACGACCGTGGTGGAGCCCGAGCCCCTCGGCCGCGGCGGCGGCCTGAAGTACGCCGCCGCGCGTCTCCCCCACCCGGACCGGCCCTGGTACGCCACGAACGGCGACATCTGGACGCGCTTCTCCCTGCGCGACATGGCCGACTTCCACGCCGAGCGGGACGCCGTCGCGACCCTCGCCCTGGCCCGCCCCCGGCTGCCGTGGGGCGCCGTGCAGACGGACGGCTTCGGGCACATCACCGACTTCATCGAGGCACCCCCGTCGACCTTCGAGATCAACGCGGGTGTCTACGTCTTCTCCCCCGCCTTCGCGGAGATGCTCCCGGAGCGCGGCGACCACGAGCGGACGACGTTCCCCCGGCTGGCCCGTGAGCACCGGCTGGCCGGTTTCCCGATCCCGCAGGGCTCCTACTGGCGGGCGATCGACACCGCCAAGGACCTGACGGAAGCCGCCCGGGAGCTGGCCGCGCTCAGCCGCTGAGCCACGGCCGCCGGGCCACCGGGCGTACACGTGGACGGGTCCCGCACGGATGACGTGCGGGACCCGTCGTCGTAGGTGCCCGGGCCGGCGGCCCGGCGCGGCCCGGGGCGGGTCCTAGCCCAGGAGGCCGCCCACCAGGCGGCTGCCCGGCTGTCCCCCGGAGGAGGAACTGCCGCCGTCGCCGTCGTCGTCGCTTCCGGTGGAGCCGGCGGAGCCGTCGCCGCTGCCGCCGGTGGCGGTGCCGCCGGAGGTCGGGCCGGCGGTGGTGCTCGGGGCCTGCCCGGCCGGTGAGGTCCGCTCGGGCGGTGCCTGGCCCGTGGTGCCCTGGGTCTGGCTGGGGGCGTCACCGGGCGCGGTGCCGCCCTCGTCGGTGGCGCCGGGAGTGGTCCCGTCCTTCTCGGCGGGGGCGGTCGCGCCGGAGGTGGCGCCCTCGGTGGACGCGGAGGAGGAGGCCTCCGGCGTCTCCCGTTCCCGCTCCCCGGACTTCCGGGGCAGCGGGGTGCCGGGGAGTTCGTTGCGCGGGCCCTCGCCGGGTCCCGGGACGACCACGCGGTCGGCGTCGCGCACGGCACCGCCGAGCAGCGAGCCGACGAGGAGGGTGACGCCGGCGACGAGGAAGGTGACCAGGGCGCCGCGGCGGAGCACGTACCGGCGCAGGTCCCAGATGTCGGCGCGGGGGCCGAGACGGCGCCACGCACCCCCGGCGAGGCGGCCGTCGACGGAGTAGACGGGCGCCCCGGCGATGATCAGCGGGGACCAGGCGGCCAGGTAGATGATGTCGGGGGCGTCGTAGACGGGCGTGCTCTTCCAGCTGACGGTGACCAGCAGCGCGGCGGACAGGATCGCGCCGATGACGGCGGCGACGCGCTGCCAGCAGCCCAGGACGGTCAGGACGCCGACGACGACCTGCAGGAAGGCGATGACCAGGCCGGAGCCGACGGGGTGCGCGAGGGCGAACTGGCGCAGCGGCTCGGCCACGTCCCAGGGGTGCAGGGTGTTGAGCCACTTCACCATGGACCCGCGCTCGCCGCCGTCGAAGTAGACGGGGTCGCAGAGCTTGCCCATGCCAGCGTATACGGAGATGAAGCCGAGGAAGACGCGCAGGGGCAGCAGCACGACGCCGAGGTTGATGCGGCGGCCGGGGTAGTAGGCGTGCCGTGCCGGATCGTCGGCGTGGCGCCTCGTGCGCGGCTCGGCGTCCGTGCCGTCGCCGTGCTCGGGGGACGGGTCGAAGTCGTCGTCGGCGTAGGCCGGTTCGTCGTAGGCGCTGCCGACGGTGCGCATCGCGGGCAGCAGCCGGCCCCCGTCGCGGGCGAGGCCGCGCTGGGCGCCGACGAGAGGGGCCTGGAGGGGCTGGGTGTCGAAGTCGTCGTACGGGTCGTGGCCGGGGCGGCCGCCCCCGCCGACACGGGGGATGACCTGGGTGGCGCCGGCGTCGGCGGAGGTGTCGGCGAGCGGGTCCTCGGCGTGCCGGCCCGCTCCGGCCCGCACCGCCTGGAGCAGCCGGTGGGCGCCGGTGTCGTCCGGGTCGGACCGGCCGCTCCAGACGACGGGGCGGCGCCGGGCGGGCGTGGGGACCCCGGAGCCGGCGACGGGCACGCGGGCGGCGTCCTGGGTGGCGCTCAAGTGCCGCGCGATCCGCGGGGACCGGGTCCGCCGCGCGGAGGCACCGAGCTGCACGCGGAAGCTCGCGTGATTGACGATGACCTGGGCCGGATCGCTCGGCACCTTCACCATGCTCAGCGCGGGAGCGTCGTCGTATCCCGACGAGCGGTCCCCCGTGGGTGTGCGGGGTGTTCTGGTGTCCACGCTCAACTAACCGAGTGATGTGTCGTTAGGACACTGCCTCGGCCCGCCGGATGTGTCCGGACCGCGTCAAGCTTGTCCGGACCACCCGGAACGCCCCCTTCGGGGGACCGCACCGAACGTGCGATCCCCCGCGGCGGTCACCTGCTCAGGCGCGCCGGCGCGCGGCCTCGTAGAGCACGATGCCCGCCGCCACACCGGCGTTCAGCGACTCGGCGCCGCCGGGCATCGGGATCCGGACCCGGAAGTCGCAGGTCTCGCCGACCAGGCGAGACAGGCCCTTGCCCTCGCTGCCGACCACGATGACCACGGGCCCGCCCAGGGCCTCCAGCTCGCCGAGCTCGACCTCGCCGTCGGCGGCGAGGCCCACGACGACGATCCCGGCCTTCTGGTACGCCTCCAGCGCGCGCGTGAGGTTGGTGGCGCGGGCCACCGGCGTCCGGGCGGCCGTGCCGGCCGACGTCTTCCAGGCGCCCGCCGTCATGCCGGCCGCACGCCGCTCGGGCACGACGACGCCGTGGCCGCCGAAGGCGGAGACGGAGCGGACGACCGCACCGAGGTTGCGCGGGTCGGTCACGCCGTCGAGGGCGACGATCAGCGGGTCCGCGCCCTCGTCGTGGGCGGCGGCGACCAGGTCCTCGGGGTGGGCGTACTCGTACGGCGGGACCTGGAGGACGAGCCCCTGGTGGTTGAGCCCGTTGGTCATCCGGTCCAGTTCCGGGCGCGGCGCCTCCATCAGGTTGATGCCGCCGCGCTCGGCCGCGAGCTGGAGCGCCTCGCGCACCCGCTCGTCGTTGTCGATGAACTGCTGGACGTAGAGCGTCGTGGCGGGCACGCCCTCGCGCAGCGCCTCGTAGACGGGGTTGCGGCCGACGACGAGTTCGGACGTCGACCGGCCGCCCCCGCGTCGCTGCTGGGGGCGCCCCGTGGCACGGCGGGCCTTCGCGTTGGCGGCGCGCTGCTTGGCGTGCCCCTTGCGCATCTCGGCGGGAGGCGTCGGCCCCTTGCCTTCCAGGCCCCGGCGTCGCTTGCCGCCGCTGCCGACCTGCGCGCCCTTCTTGCCGGACATGCGGCGGTTGTTCGCGGCCATGAGTTACCTGTCTCCGCTCTCTGCGTCTGCACGGGGTGTGCGTGGTGCTTGCGTCTTATGCAGTGTGCCGCCCCGGCGGGCGGGGGGCCCACTCGGGCGTCCGGGCCCGGCGGGGCGCGGCGGGAGCCGCGGCGCCCGCGGGGGGCAGTGGGGGCGGCCGCGGGGGGGCGGCCCGGCACCTTC
>NZ_JBHXFL010000024.1:0-86018 GCF_042724095.1 Streptomyces sp. NPDC127100 | reverse complement strand
GTTCTTGGGCGCCGCGGGCTGCTTGTATTATATAACCGACCCGGGGGGGGCGTGGGCGCTGCTTCTCTGGCTGCTCCCCGCCGGCCGGCCGGGCCCCCACACTCGATCTTCCGGGACCGCGGGGGCTCAGCGGGAGCCGAGGCTCCAGCGGGGTCCTTGCGGGCCGTCCTCGATGGCCAGGCCCGACTCCTTCAGCTGGTCGCGGATGGCGTCGGCGGTGGACCAGTCCTTCCGCACCCGGGCGGCCTCCCGCTGGTCGAGGACGAGGCGTACGAGGCTGTCGACGACGTCGTGCAGGTCCTCGCCCTTCTCGCCCTCGCCGGCCCAGTGCGGCGCCTGCGGGTCGAGACCGAGCACGCCGAGCATCGCGCGGACCTCGGCGAGGCGGGCGACGGCGGCCTCCTTGTCGTCGGCGGCCAGCGCGCTGTTGCCCTGCCGGACGGTGGTGTGCACGACGGCGAGCGCCTGCGGGACGCCCAGGTCGTCGTCCATCGCCTCGGCGAAGGCCGGCGGCACCTCGGCGGCGGGCTCGACGGTCCCGGCCAGCTCGGTGACACGCTGCACGAAGCCCTCGATCCGCGCGAAGGCCGACTCGGCCTCGCTCAGGGACTCCTCGCTGTACTCGATGGTCGAGCGGTAGTGCGGCGTGCCGAGGTAGTACCGGAGCACGACCGGGCGCCACTGCTTGACCATCTCGCCGACGAGGACGCTGTTGCCGAGCGACTTCGACATCTTCTCGCCGCTCATGGTGACCCAGGCGTTGTGCACCCAGTACCGGGCGAAGGCGTCGCCGAAGCCCCTGGCCTGGGCGATCTCGTTCTCGTGGTGCGGGAAGATCAGGTCGATCCCGCCGCCGTGGATGTCGAACTCGGTGCCCAGGTACTTGTGCGCCATGGCGGAGCACTCCAGGTGCCACCCCGGCCGCCCCCTGCCCCACGGCGTCTCCCAGCTCGGCTCCCCGGGCTTGGCAGCCTTCCACATGGCGAAGTCCCGCGGGTCCCGCTTGCCGGTCTCGCCCTCGCCCGCGGGCTGGCGCAGTTCGTCGATGTCCTGGTTGGACAGCGACAGGTACCCGGGCAGGGAGCGCACGTCGAAGTAGACGTTGCCCTCGGCCTCGTAGGCGTGCCCGCGCTCGATGAGGCCGCGCATCATCTCGACCATCTCGGTGACGTGCCCGGTGGCGCGCGGTTCGTAGGTCGGCGGCAGGCAACCGAGCGCGGTGTAGGCGTCGTTGAACGCCCGCTCGTTCTCGTAGCCGATGGACCACCAGGGGCGGTTCTGCTCCGCCGCCTTCCGGATGATCTTGTCGTCGATGTCGGTGACGTTGCGGATGAACGTGACGTCGTAGCCGCGGTACGCGAACCAGCGGCGCATGATGTCGAAGTTCAGGCCGGAGCGGATGTGCCCGATGTGCGGGGCGGCCTGCACGGTGGCACCGCACAGGTAGATCGAGACACACCCGGGCGTGAGGGGGGCGAAGTCACGGATCTGCCGGGCGCTGGTGTCGTACAGGCGAATAGTCACGAGTCCAGGGTAGTGGGCCCCGGGCAGTGCCACGGGCGCACGGCCCGCTTGTCGCCGCACCGGTTCCGATTCGCGCCGCCGCCCGTCCGGCGGGAGCCACCGCTCGGCCCGGTGGGTGGGCGCGGCCCGGGGCGGGGGGCGGGCCCCGGCGGCCGGACGCGCGCCACGCCCCGTCAGCCCACCCGCGCCACGAGCGCCGTGGCCACCGCCATCAGCCCTTCCCCCCGGCCGGGGAACCCGAGCCCGTCCGTCGTCGCCCCCGACACGGACACCGGCGCCCCCGCCGCCTCGGACAGCACCTTCTCCGCCTCCGCGCGCCGCTTGCCGATCTTCGGCCGCGGCCCCACCACCTGCACCGCGACGTTCCCGATCCGGAAACCGGCCGCGCGCACGATCCGCGCGGCCTCCGTCAGCAGGGTCACCCCCGACGCGCCGGACCACTCCGGCCGCCCGGTGCCGAAGTGCCGGCCCAGGTCTCCGAGCCCCGCCGCGGAGAACAGCGCGTTGCACGCCGCGTGCGCGACGACGTCCGCGTCGGAGTGCCCGGCCAGCCCGGTCCCCTCGCCCTCCCACTTCAGCCCGGCGCACCACAGCTCGCGCCCGTCCTCGAAGGCGTGGATGTCGGTACCGATGCCGACCTGGGGCAGCACCGGGGGGACGTCCGTCTCAGAAGCCATCGTTCAGCCTCCTGCGTGCCAGTACCGCCTCCGCGAGCACCAGGTCGAGGGGCCGCGTCACCTTGAACGCCTCCTCGTGCCCCGGCACGACCACCACCGTCCGGCCCAGCCGCTCGACCATGCTCGCGTCGTCGGTGACGTCACCGGTCACCGTCTCGTGGGCCCGCACCAGCGTGGCCCGGTCGAAGCCCTGCGGCGTCTGCACCGCCCGCAGCCGCGCCCGCTCCGGCGTCGCCACCACCGGCTCCGGCTCGCCCGGCACCGCGGCGGGCTCGACCTGCTTGACGGTGTCGGTGAGCGGCAGCGCCGGCACCACGGCGGGCGCGCCGTCCCGTACGGCCTCGATCACGCCGTCCACCGTGTCCACCGGCACCAGCGGCCGGGCCGCGTCGTGCACGAGGACGATGTCGTACTCGGGCGGCAGCGCGTCCAGGCCGAGCCGGACGGACTCCTGCCGCGACTCGCCGCCGGGGACGACGAGGAAGTCGGTCCGCTCGGGCAGGGCGTGCACGTCGAGGAGGTTCTTGACCTCCGCGGCGCCGTCGGGCGGGGCCACGACGACGACCAGGGAGACGGCGCGGGACGCGGCCATCGCGCGGACCGCGTGGATGAGCATGGGCGTGCCGCCGAGTGCGCGGAGGGCCTTCGGGGCCCCCGGGCCGAGGCGTACACCGCGGCCGGCGGCCGGGATCACGGCCGCGGTCCGGGCGTTCGTACGGGTTCCGGCGGGCGGCTGCGCGGGCGTGGGGCGCGATTCGTCAGACATCGGTTCCTGTCAGGTTTGTGTGCTCGACCTAGTTGGGTATGGCCTCACCGTGCCGGGCGCGACGCCTTGACCGGACCCTTCCGTGACCCTGGTCGAGCCTGCAGCCCGGGCCCGGCACGCCAGGACCGGGGGGAAGCCCCCGGGAGGAGCGTACGAAGGTGTTCGGCGTCGGGGTATGAAGATGCCGCAGCGCCCGGCGACAGCAAAGATGTCATCGGGCACCGCGGCATTTCGTGCGCTGTACCGAGTGGGCCTGAGCCGAGCGGCCGGTGGGCGGCCGTGCGTGTCAGGTCCCGCGCGGGTCTCGCCTCAGGAGGCGAGCACCTCGTCGAGCAGGGCCTCCGCCTTGTCCTCGTTGGTGTTCTCCGCGAGGGCCAGCTCGCTCACCAGGATCTGGCGGGCCTTGGCGAGCATGCGCTTCTCACCTGCGGAGAGTCCGCGCTCGCGCTCACGGCGCCACAGGTCACGCACGACTTCCGCGACCTTGATGACGTCGCCGGAGGCGAGCTTCTCCAGGTTTGCCTTGTAACGACGCGACCAGTTCGTGGGCTCCTCGGCGTACGGCGCGCGCAGCACCTCGAAGACCCGGTCCAGCCCGTCCTGACCGACCACATCACGCACGCCGACGAACTCCGCATTGTCCGCTGGCACACGTACCGTCAGGTCACCCTGGGCGACCTTCAGCACCAAGTAGGTCTTGTCCACGCCTTTGATCTGGCGAGTTTCGATAGCCTCGATCAGCGCGGCCCCGTGATGGGGATAGACCACGGTGTCGCCAACCTTGAACGTCATGTGACAGGTACCCCTTCCGTGGCTATCCAGGGTAACACGGATACGGCGTCTTCTGAATGGCGTTTTCGCAGGTCAGGGCATATCTCGGGGCTTGACAACAGCAACAGGAACGTGCTGCGCCGGGTGAGCGGAAGAAGGTATTCGCAGGTCGGAGCGGCTCTTCAGGCCGGACGAAACAGACACGTCACACACGCCGGCAGGGGTCTCCAGACGCCCGAATATCCCCATATGTCTGGTTCCATGCGTGCGACTTCCGCTACTCCGTTCGGTCCCCTGCGCGGGCTTCCGGACGATTCCGGAATTGATCACGGCCCTCCCGGCGCGTCCCCGTCGTTGATCAATTTCGCGTCCGTCCGCGCATTCCTTCACACGGAATTCGCGTGCGGGCGGGCACCGGTATGGCGGTGCTTCTTATCCGAATGGCGGATCGGGGTGTGTCGACTCCGCACACCAATGTGACTGCTGATGCCAGTGCGCCCGACGCCCTCCCGAAGGGGCCGGCCGGGCTCCGGATCTACCGCCTGCCGGGCTAAGCCGACCCCCTCCGGGGAGGGTCGGGTGCGGCGGCCCGGGAACGGCTCGGTAACCTGAGGCCGCTGACAGTCACTTAGGGCGGCTTTATCCGTGCCGCCGCCTCGCTCGAGTCCAAGGAGTTGCCGCCGCCGTGAGCAGCAGCCTTCGACGCGGTGCCCTCGCCGCCGCCGCCATCGCGTTCTCGATCGCCTCGCTCGCCGCGTGCGGTGCCGGTCACAACGCCCAGACCCTGGAGATCAAGCCGGACAACGCCGCGACCTCCGTCGGCGACATCAAGATCCAGAACGCGGTCGTCATCACGCAGCCCGACCTGGAGTCGACCGGCCCGGCCGTGGTCTCCGGCACCGTGTTCAACAGCAGCTCGACCGACCAGACGCTCGACTCCATCACCGTGGCCGGCAAGTCCGCCGAGCTGAAGCCCGCCAAGGGCGGCAAGGGCCTGACCGTCCCGGCCGGCGGTTCCCTGATCCTGGGCGGCAAGGACAACGCCTCCGCGGTGCTGCCCAGCAGCCGCGAGGCCATCCAGGACGGCGACGTGCAGAAGGTCACCTTCGCCTTCAGCGAGACCGGCGACGTGAGCCTCAGCGCCTTCGTCGTCCCGGCCGGGAGCTACTTCTCCTCGTGGGGCCCGAGCGAGGTCCCGTCGGCGCCGGCCGCGGAGACGCCGTCCGCGGGGACCTCCGGGGAGCCGGCCGCCGGTGAGGGCTCGGGCGCCCCGGCCGACGGCGCGTCCGCGGACGCGACCGGCGCGGAGGCCGACGCCGGCACGGAGGAGTCGGCCGGCCACTGAGCCCCGTACCCCTCGGCCCGCAGCACGGCGAAGGGCGGGACCTCCCTCACGGGGGTCCCGCCCTTCGCGCTGCGTCCCGGGGCCGGAGCCGGTCCGGTTACGGCTCGAACTTGTAGCCGAGGCCACGCACCGTCACCAAGTAGCGGGGCGCGCCCGGGTCGGGTTCGATCTTGGCGCGCAGCCGCTTGACGTGCACGTCGAGGGTCTTGGTGTCGCCCACGTAGTCGGCGCCCCACACCCGGTCGATCAGCTGCATGCGGGTCAGCACGCGGCCGGCGTTGCGCAGCAGCATCTCCAGCAGGTCGAACTCCTTCAGCGGCAGGTCGACCTTGGTGCCGCCGACGGTCACGACGTGCCGGTCGACGTCCATGCGGACGGGGCCGGCCTCCAGCGCGGCGGGCGTGACCTCCTCCGGCTCGCCGCGGCGGCGCAGGACGGCGCGGATGCGGGCGACCAGCTCGCGGGAGGAGAAGGGCTTGGTGACGTAGTCGTCGGCCCCTATCTCCAGCCCGACGACCTTGTCGATCTCGCTGTCCTTGGCGGTCACCATGATCACGGGGACGTTCGAGCGGCCGCGCAGCTGACGGCACACCTCGGTGCCCGGCAGTCCGGGCAGCATCAGGTCGAGGAGGACGAGGTCGGCGCCGTTGCGCTCGAACTCGTCGAGTCCGTCGGGCCCGGTGGTCGCGACGGCGACCTCGAAGCCCTCCTTGCGGAGCATGTAGGACAGGGCGTCGGAGAAGGACTCCTCGTCCTCGACGACGAGCACACGGGTCACGGAAGGACCTCCGGGGAGGGAAGCGTTTCGTACGGGGATGTGGAGGGGGTGGCGGAGGACCGTCCGCCACCGGCGATCTCGCCGTGCTCCACATGGCCCAGGTCGAGCTGTTCCACCTGGTCCACGTGGTCGGCGTCGTGGGGGGCCCGCCGTGCCGCGCGGTCGCGGGCGGTGCCCGACTCCGGCAGCCGCAGGGTGAACGTGGAGCCCTGTCCTTCGGCGCTCCACACCGTGACCTCCCCGCCGTGCGAGGCGACCACGTGCTTGACGATCGCGAGACCCAGACCGGTGCCTCCGGTGGCCCGGGAGCGGGCCGGGTCGACGCGGTAGAAGCGCTCGAAGACGCGCTCCTTGTCCTTCTCGGAGATGCCGATGCCCTGGTCGGTCACGGCGATCTCGATCAGGTCGCCGCCGGGAGCGCCGACGCGCCGGGCCGCGATGCCGACGCGGGTGCGGGCGGGCGAGTAGTTGACGGCGTTCTCGACGAGGTTGCCGAGCGCGGCGGCGAGCTGGCCGCGGTTGCCGCGGACGTGCAGGTCGGCGGTGCCGCCGGCGGCCATGGTGATCTGCTTCGAACCGGCCGCCTGCCGGCAGCGGTCGATGGCCTCGGCGACCAGTTCGTCCACGCGGACGGGCTCGGCGTCGTCCAGCGGATCGTCGTTCTGGACCCGGGACAGGTCGATGAGCTCCTGCACCAGGTTGGTGAGCCGGGTCGCCTCGATCTGCATGCGCCCGGCGAACCGCTCCACGGCCTCCGGGTCGTCGGAGGCGTCCATGACGGCCTCGGAGAGCAGGGAGAGCGCGCCGACCGGCGTCTTCAGCTCGTGGCTCACGTTGGCGACGAAGTCCCGCCGCACCGCCTCGATGCGGCGGGCCTCGGTCAGGTCCTCGACCAGCAGCAGCACCAGCCGCGACCCCAGAGGCGCGACGCGCGCGGAGACGGCGAGTGCCTCGCCGCGCCCGTTGCCCCGCCTCGGCAGGTCCAGCTCGACCTGCCGTATCTCCCCGTCCCGCCGCGTGTCCCGCGCCATCTGCAGCATCGGTTCGACGGCGAGCTTGCCGCCCCGGACCAGGCCGAGGGCGTACGCCGCCGAGCTGGCCTTGACGACGCCGTCGGCCTCGTCGAGGACGACGGCGGAGGACCGCAGCACCGACAGGACGGTGTCCACGCCGGGCGGGAGCACCGGGTCGGTGTGCAGGGAGGTACGGGTGGGGCGCTTCTGGTCGCGCTCGCTCCAGCGGAACGCCAGCATGGCGATGACGCCGGTGAGTACTCCGGCGATCGCTGCCGCTGCGGCGACCGCCGCGTTCACGTCCATGCGTCAAGGTTAGGCATGGTGAACCGCCCCGCATCAGCCATCGGGGTGCGACCTCGAACACTCGTCGCCCAGAGTTCACCTTGGAGCCAGGGACGGTTCACTTGGGGTGCCGGAACCGGACGCGTACGGGCCGGAACGTGTAAGCGTGGGGGTGCGGAGAGGGACTCGAGCCCCCTCCCAGGACGTACGAGAGGGAACCTGATGCGGGACGCGTACCACGAGGAACTGGACTCGATCGGCGACGGTCTGGTGGAGATGGCCCGGCTGGTCGGGTCGGCGATCGGGCGCGCCACGACCGCCATCCTCGACTCCGACCTGAAGCTGGCCGAGCACGTGATCGAGGCCGACCAGAAGGTCGACGAGCTCCAGCACGAGCTGGAGGCGAAGGCGATAGCCCTGCTGGCCCGGCAGCAGCCGGTGGCGACGGACCTGCGCATCGTCGTCACCTCGCTGCGGATGTCGGCGGATCTGGAGCGCTCGGGCGACCTGGCCCAGCACGTGGCCAAGCTCGCCCGGCTGCGCTACCCGGCGCGTGCGGTCCCGCACGACCTGCACGCCACGATCCTCGAGATGGGCCAGCTCGCGCAGCGCCTGATGGCGAAGGCGGCCGAGGTGATCATCACCAAGGACGTGGACCTGGCGCTCCAGCTGGAGCAGGACGACGACGCGATGGACCTCCTGCACCGCACGCTCTTCCAGCACCTGATGGACGACCGCTGGAAGCACGGCATCGAGACGGCGGTGGACGTGACCCTGCTCGGCCGCTACTACGAGCGCTACGCCGACCACGCGGTCGCGGTCGCCAAGCGGGTGGTCTACCTGGTCACGGGCGAGCACGCGGACGAGCTCCAGGCGGTGACGGGGGTGGAGGGGGCCTGACGAGGGGCTCGACCGGCGCCCGGTGCCGTCCCCGCCGGGTGCCGGGGGCGCGCGGGAGCGACCCAGTGCGCCGTTGATGCGACCGGGGCTCCGGGCGTCCAATGGGCTCAGGCACCAGCCTCGAGGAGGAACCCATGGCCGATTCCCCCAGTACGACGCCCGACCCCGCGCAGGAACGCCGGACCGAGCAGCCCACCGACCTGCGCAGCCTGCCCCTGATCGCCGCCTGCGGCTGCGGTTCGGGCTGCGGCTGCGGCTGCCAGTCGGGCAACCCGTGCCAGTGCGGCTGACGGGACGATGACGCGGTGACCGTGGGGCGGCGGGGGGTGCACCCCGGCCGCCCCACGGTCTTACGCTGCCCGCGCCGGCGGGCGAGGCCCTGCTTCCCGCAGGTCAGATGCCGAACGCGGCGGCGTAGCGGACGGTTCCGGCGGGGAGCGGGTGGCGGGCGTCGAGGCTGAGTGCCATAAGAGCCTCGTCCGGGACGTCGATGGTCACGCCGATGCCGTACCGCGAGGCCCGGGAGAACCCGAACCGTGGGTAGTACGACGGGTGTCCGAGGACGACCACGTGGCGTTCGCCCTGTGCCTTCGCCGCGGCCAGGGCCGCGCGGACGGCCGCGCTGCCCGCGCCGGTCCGCTGCCGTTCCGGGTGGACGGCGCACGGCGCCAGGCACAGGGCCGGCGTGGTGCCGATGTGGCAGCGGGTCAGGAGGGCGAATCCCACCGGGCGGCCGGTCCCGTCCGCCGCGACGAGGGAGAGGCCCTCGATCCAGGCGTCCGGGTCGGCGCGCAGGGCGTCGACGAGGTCGGCCTCCATGGCGGTGGGGAAGGCGGCGAGGTTGATGTCGCGGACGGCGGGGATGTCGGAGCCGGTTTCGGCGCGCGTGATCCAGGTGTTGCCCATGACGACGGATGATCCGTTCCAGGAGAGTTTCGTGTGGTCGCCCCGCGAGCTCACGCGCTCGGCGGGGAGGGCCCGAGGGTCAGGCCACGGCCCGGGACGTGAGGGAGACCCGGACGCTGCGCACGGCGTCACTGAACGCGGCCATCAACCTCACCTCCCTGATCCTCGACTCGGCTCACACGAGACGGAACAACCCTACAACGCCCGCGGCGCCCAACGCCGTTGCTCACACCGTCTTCTGACTACTGGCTGACGCGCCTCTGCCGCATGTATCGATGGACTACGAAGATGATCGCGGCGAGCTGTGCGACGAACCAGATGCTGATCTCCACCGCTCCCATGCCGCTGCCGACCGCCAGCAGCACCAGAGCGAACACGACGATGACCAGTAGAAGATTCACGATCAAGCTGCGCAACGTCCCGCCCCCGGACTCATGGCCTTGTGCCTGGGTGAGCATGATCGCAGGTGGTGATCATCATGTACAGATCATCGCGGACCACCGGTGCGCAGCGGTCCCCTTACCTGTCAGGTCATCGACTCCCCTGCTCGGGGCATGCCATTCTCCCGGCGTACGGAGCTCGACCGACCGGAAGGACGCCATGCCCGCCTACGTCATAGCTCACCTGCGAGAGGCCGCTCCGCACCCGGAGATCGTCGAGTACATCGAGCGCATCCCCGCCACCTTCGAGCCCTACGGCGGACGCTTCCTCGTGCACGTCACGCCGCACGAGGTGAAGGAGGGCAGCTGGCCCGGGCACGTCGTGATGATCGGCTTCCCCGGGATCGCCGAGGCGCGGGCCTGGTGGGACTCGCCCGCCTACCAGGAGATCGCGCCGCTGCGCTCGCGGCACATCCAGGGCGACATCATCCTGGTCGAGGGCGTCCCGGACGGCTACGACGCGACCGCCACCGCGAAGGCCCTGCGAGAGACCCTGCCCACCGAGTAGCCCCGCCGGGCCGCGGCAGCGGCCCGCCACCGCTGCGCCCCCGCAGGGGCACCGGCCGGCCGGCACGCGGCGATGCCCGCCGCCTTCGGACCCGTACCGCCTCCGAGTGACACATGCCCACCGCCCTGCGCTCTTCGGACGGGGAGTCGACAACGACCGCCCCAACTTCTAGGAGGCTGCTTCAAGTTGCGCATGCACAAAGGCACGTCCGTCGCGGTGACAGCGGCACTGATCGGCTCACTGGCCCTGTTCGGTGCGGGGACAGCGACGGCCGGTGCCGAAGAGACGAGCGTGGCGCTGCCCAGCGCCTCGTTCCGGGACATCGTCGTCGACGGAGTGCACGACCGGGTGTTCGTCAGCGACCCGGACGGCGGCAGTGTCGTCGTCACCGACTACGAGGGCACGGTCGTCCAGCGGATCACCGCCGAGGAAGGGGCCGCGGGCCTCGTGCTCTCGGCGGATTCCAGCAGCCTGTACGTCGCCCTGTCGACGGCCGACGCGATCGCCGAGATCGACACCGCCACCCTCACGGAGACCAACCGCTACCCGACCGGCGCGGACACCTCGCCCCAGACACTGGCGATGGCGGGCGGCAAGCTGTGGTTCGGCTACGCGGTCGGCAGCAGTGGCGGCATCGGCTCGCTCGACGTGGCCTCCCCGGCCCCAGTGGCGACGCTCGTCCCGAGCGGCCGTTACTGGTACTACGCCCCGTCCCTGGCGTCATCCCCCGCCGACCCGGACGTCCTGGTGGCGGGCGAGGAGGGCGTCAGCCCGGCCACCCTGGCGGTCTACGGCACGGCGGACGGCGGCCTGCAGAAGCGCACCGAGCGCCTCTTCACCTCGTCGCCGTCGATCTCGTACCTCAACGACTTCGCGGTGACGGCGGACGGCCAGAACATCGTCGTGGCGGCGAACAACCCGTACGACCACCAGATCGTCCGCCTGTCGGACCTGTCCTCGAACGGCTCCTACTCGAGCTGGCAGTTCCCGAACGCGGTGGCCGTGGCGGCCGACGGAACGGTGGCGACGGGCGCGACCGACGACTTCGTGAAGACCTACCGCCCGGGTTCCACCTGGCCGGCGTTCCGCGAGTACGCCGTGAACGACCTCCAGCGCGACGGCCTCGCCTGGGCCCCGGACGAGAACCGCCTCTTCGCGATCACGGGCCTGTCCTACGGCAGCGCCCCCACGCTCCACGTGCTCCCGGACGCCGGCAAGCTGGACACCACCCTCAGCCTCGAGGCCCCCGCGACCTCCCGCAAGGGCAAGGACCTGACCGTCACCGGCCGGCTGTCGGCAGCGGAGCCCCTTCCGGCGGGCACGACGGTGGAAGTGACCCGCACGGACGCGGAACACCCGACCGGCACTCCGGTCGGCACCTTCCCCGTCGCCGCGGTGACGGGCGAGTTCACGTTCACTGAAAGCCCGCGCGATACGGGTGACATCACCTACACCGCCACGTACGCGGGCGACGGCGGGCACCTGCCCGCGACGGCCCAGGCGACGGTGACCATCACCAAGTAGCCACGCCGCGGACCCCCCCGACGGCCCCGGACGCTTTCCGGGGGTCGTCGCCGGCCAGGCCCGGCCACGGCTTCCGGAGCAGCGAAAGGCCCCTGCCCTGCGAGGACATCGCGGGGCAGGGGCCTTCGAAGCGTGGGCCAGAGGCTGGACTTCTGCCCTCTGATTCCAGACAACACCCTCAACGTTGAGAAGGAAGCCATTTTTTTGTAGTACACCTGGCGGGCCAGTGACTTCAGGGTCGCTAAAAGCCGGGGAAATATCGCCGCTTACCGCCTCAGGAAACTTCGAAAGTATAGCCGAGAGCTGGAGGGTGAAACGGGCTGGCCGACGGGTGCGGTGAGGAGGCAGGTCACTCGTCGTCGGCGTAGTGGTTCCACTCATCACACCGGCGCCTGGAGGAGCCCACTGCAGTCAATTTTGTGCGCGCGGAGAACACTCGGGCGGCACTACCAGACAAGCATCGCTTGTACGGACCCGTAACTTCTACACGCAAAGGGCCTGCCTGCAACCACGGCCCCGCGCGCTGCATCGAGGGAGTGAGTCATGAGTTCTCAGGTGAAGGAATTCGGGTTCGGCATGCCGTGGGAGTCGTTGTACGGGTATAGCCAGGCCACCCAGGTCGGTGACACGGTTTACGTGTCGGGGCAACTGTCTCACGACCGTCACGGCAACTTCGTGGGTACCGACGACTTCGAACTGCAGGTCCGCACCACGCTGGAAAATCTGGACTTGGTGCTGAGGCAGTTCGGAGCCGAGCGCAGCCAGATAGTGGAGACCACGGTTCTGGTGAGGAACCTGCGGGAGAACTTCGACACGACAGCACGCCTTCACGCCGAGTACTTCGGGGAGCACCGTCCCACCAGCACGGTCATGGGAGTCTCCGACTTGGCCCTGCCGGACCAACTTGTGGAGATCGGCGCGCTCGTGCGGCTCGACGTGAAGCCCTAGGTGAGAAGGCCGGCCTGTCCGGTCCCGAGAGGGCTTGGCGCGCGGTCCTCAGGAGCCCTGGCGCGCGCCATGAGCGCTGGGATCGTGGCGATCTTCTCCGTCGAGAGGGCTGACCAGTCGACTCCGGACGGTCGGTGCGGGTTCGGGCAGGTGATGATCTCGTCGGGGGTCACGATCAGGTCGACGCCGACGTCGTGTTCGGTGGTGGGAAACGAGGTCTCGGTCACCTGGATTGGGGGAACGGTGGTGACGACGAGGGTCTCCGACGTCACCAGACCGGCTTCGTGAGCAGGGCGAACTCGATGTCGGAGTAGCCGGCGCCCTTGCCGATACGGGCGCCGTCGCGGTTGACGGCGACACTGCCGAGGACGATCAGGTCCAGTGGGCGGAGAGCGTCGACCTCGACGGTGGGGGCGACGACGGCAGCGGTGCGGGTTGCTGCCGCCTCAGCGGGTGGGACGGCCAGGGCAGCCGGGTCGAGGAGGTAGAAGGGATCCTCTACGGGCGGTCCGAGGAGGAGTGGGTGGTGCGGGTCGAGTGGTTCCGGGAGGGGACCTCGCTGCGCGTGGAGGTGCACAATCCCGGATTCCCGGCGAGCGTTCGCCTCCGTCGGCCGGACGCGGACGACGCGCACGGGCGCGGGCTGTTCCTGGTCGACTCCCTCGCCGAGTCCTGGCACTCCGGGCCGAGCCCCTTCGGGGGAACGGTCGTCTCCTTCGCGCTGGCCGGCGCCTGGCCCCATGGACCTCATTCCGCGTCTGACCCAGCGCCTTCCAGGTGAAGGCCGGGATCCTCGCGCAGCCCCGCTCATGACCGAGCAGGGTCCGACGACGGCCCCGAGACAGCGAAAAGCCCCCTGCCGACGGAGAACCCGCAGGCAGGGGGCTTGTGCGTGCGCGTTTACTTCTTCTTGCCCTGGTTCTTCACGGCCTCGATCGCCGCCGCTGCCGCGTCCGGGTCGAGGTACGTGCCGCCCGGGTTCAGCGGCTTGAAGTCGGCGTCGAGCTCGTAGGAGAGCGGGATGCCCGTCGGGATGTTCAGGCCCGCGATGTCGGCGTCGGAGACGCCGTCGAGGTGCTTGACCAGGGCGCGCAGGCTGTTGCCGTGGGCGGCGACCAGGACCGTGCGGCCGGTGAGGAGGTCGGGGACGATGCTGTCGAACCAGTACGGCAGCATGCGGACGACGACGTCCTTGAGGCACTCCGTCTGCGGGCGCAGCTCCGGCGGGAGCGTGGCGTACCGCGCGTCGGAGAACTGGGAGTACTCGGCGTCGCGGTCCAGCGGCGGCGGCGGGGTGTCGTAGGAACGGCGCCACAGCATGAACTGCTCCTCGCCGAACTCGGCGAGGGTCTGGGCCTTGTCCTTGCCCTGGAGGGCGCCGTAGTGGCGCTCGTTCAGGCGCCAGTGGCGGTGGACGGGGATCCAGTGGCGGTCCGCGGCCTCCAGCGCGAGCTGGGCCGTGCGGATGGCGCGCTTCTGCACGGAGGTGTGGACCACGTCGGGCAGCAGGCCGGCGTCCTTGAGCAGCTCGCCGCCGCGCGTCGCCTCCTTCTCGCCCTTGGGGGTGAGGTTGACGTCCACCCAGCCGGTGAACAGGTTCTTCTCGTTCCACTCGCTCTCGCCGTGGCGGAGGAGGATCAGCTTGTACGGTGCGTCGGCCATGGCTCCGAGCGTAATCGACCCCCTCGGCCGACCGCGCGCCGCGCCCGGTGGGCGGACGGTTGACGGGAAGTGTTAATCGAGTGGCCTGCGGCGACCCTCCACTCGTAAGTTGTGCTCACCACTTGAGCCACTTACACGCCATCGGGGGTCCCCATGTCCGTCGCCGGGCTGAGACATGCCGCGCGCGAGTCCGTCTCCGGGCTCCCGCGCGAGTTCTGGTGGCTGTGGACCAGCACCCTGGTCAACCGGCTGGGCGCCTTCGTCGCCACCTTCATGGCGCTGTACCTGACCCTCGACCGCGGCTACTCCGCCTCGTACGCCGGTCTGGTCGCCGCCCTGCACGGGCTGGGCGGGGTCGTGTCCTCGCTGGCGGCCGGGGTGATGACGGACCGGCTCGGGCGGCGGCCCACGCTGCTCGTCGCGCAGCTCTCCACCGCGGCGTCCGTCGCGCTCCTCGGCTTCGTGCGCGACCCGGCCGCCATCGCCGCCGTCGCCTTCCTGGTCGGCATGGCGAGCAACGCCTCGCGGCCGGCCGTGCAGGCGATGATGGCGGACATCGTGCGGCCCGAGGACCGCATCCGGGCCTTCTCGCTGAACTACTGGGCGATCAACCTCGGCTTCGCGGTCTCCTCCATGGCCGCCGGCTTCATCGCCGAGTTCAGCTACCTCGCCGGCTTCCTCATCGAGGCCGGCATGACCCTGGTCTGCGCGGTCCTCGTCTTCGTGAAGCTGCCCGAGTCGCGGCCGGAGAAGACCGCCGTGCACGACGCCTCGGCGCCCGAACCGCCCGTCTCCCTGATGACCGTCCTGCGCGACGGGCGCTACATGAGCGTCGTCGGGCTGTCCTTCCTCGTCGCCCTGATCTTCCAGCAGGGCTACCTGGGCCTGCCGGTCGCCATGGGCGAGGCCGGGTTCACGCCGGCGGACTTCGGCCTGGCCATCGCCGTCAACGGACTGCTGATCGTCGTCCTGCAGCTTCCCGTCACCCGGTTCATCGAACACCGGGACCCCCGGCGGCTGCTCGTCGTCTCGTCGCTGCTCGCCGGGTACGGCTTCGGCCTCACCGCGTTCGCCGGGTCGGTCGGGGTGTTCGCCCTCACCGTGTGCGTGTGGACGCTGGCCGAGATCGTCAACGCGCCGACGCAGACGGGGCTGGTCGTACGCCTCTCCCCCGTGCACGGGCGCGGGCGCTACCAGGGCATGTACACCATGTCCTGGGCCGTCGCCTCGCTCGTCGCCCCGCTGATGTCGGGCTTCGTCATCGACCACTGGGGCGCGGAGTGGCTGTGGGGCATGTGCGCGGTCGTCGGCACGGCGGCCGCCGTCGGGTACGGGGCGCTGATGCGGCGGCTGCCGGACGAGGAGGCGGCGCCCGTCGGGTCGCCGGTCGCCGGGAAGCCCGCGGAACCCGAGGTCAGCGCGGCCTGACGCCCCGCCCGGCAACCGGCGCCCGCCGTCCGTCACGGGTGCATCCGCGCCCCCTTCAGCACCTTGTCCACCGCGTTCCTCGGGCCGTACACCGCCAGTCCGACGAGGTCCAGCCCGGCGGTCGCCACGGCCCGGACCGCCGCCCGGTTGTCACGGTCGTTGCCGGTGCCGAAGAGGTCGGAGGTGAACACCGCCCGGGGCAGGGCGCGGGACAGCGCCCGCGTGCGGGCCTGGGTCAGCGTCTCCTTGGTGCCCTCGAAGACCAGCACCGGCTGCCGGAACATCGGCAGGTAGGCGGTCCCGTCGGCGTCCTCGTAGGGCTCGCCGATCACCTCGGGGACCTGGGTGCCCAGGCCGCTGACCAGGAAGGCGGTGACGTTGAGGCGCTGCCAGGTCTCCAGGTCCTCGCGGAGCAGGACGGCGATCTTGGTGTCGAAGCGGACGGGGCTCTCGGTGGCGTGCGTGCTCATACCGTGAGACTGCCGGTCGCCGCCCGGCCCGGTCTTGTACGTTTTTTGCATGGCCGACCAGCGGAAGGTCTCCGCCTGGCGTCCCCGGGTGCCGGGCGTCGTCGAGGTCTTCCACGCCCACTACACCGAGTACAGCTACCCGATGCACGTCCACGACGCCTGGACACTGCTCATCGTGGACGACGGGGCCGTGCGCTACGACCTGGACCGGCACGAGCACGGCACGCCGCACGACACGGTGTCGCTGCTGCCCCCGCACGTGCCGCACAACGGCTCCCCCGCCACCGCGGACGGCTTCCGCAAGCGCGTCCTGTACCTGGACGCCTCCCGGCTCGGCGAGGAGCTGATCGGGCGCGCGGTCGACGCCCCCGACCTGCGTGACCCGGTGCTGCGGCGGCGGGTCGGGCAGGTGCACGCGGCGCTGGCCCGGCCCGGTGACGAGCTGGAGGCCGAGAGCAGGCTGACGCTGATCGGGGAGCGGCTGCACGCCCACCTGCGGCCCCGGGGCGCGCCCCTCGCCCCGCGGCCCGACCCGGTCCTCGCCCGCCGGCTGCGCGAGCTGCTGGACGAGCGGGTCGTCGAGGGCGTCGGGCTGGAGGAGGCCGGCGGGCTCGTGTCCGCCCATCCCGCGCACCTGGTGCGGGCGTTCGGCGCGGCGTACGGCATCGCCCCGCACCAGTACCTGATGTCCCGTCGGGTGGACCTGGCCCGGCGGCTGCTCCTCGAGGGACGCGCGCCGGCCGACGTGGCGGGCGCCACCGGGTTCTACGACCAGGCCCATCTGACCCGGCACTTCAAGAGGCTGGTGGGGGTCACGCCGGGGCGCTACCGCACCGGAGCGCGGGGGCGCTGACCGGGCGTCAGTCCCCGGGGCGCTCGATCAGGTGCTGGAACGCCTCCAGGTTCCGCGTCGACTCCCCGCGCGAGGTCCGCCACGCGTACTCCTTGCGGATCGCGGACGCGAAGCCCAGCTCCAGCAGGGAGTTGAAGGCACCGTCGGCGGCCTCCAGGACCTGTCCGAGGAGGCGGTCGACCTCGTCGGCGGTGACGGCGGCCAGCGGGAGCTTGGCGGTGACGTAGACGTCGCCGAGGCGGTCGACGGCGTAACTCACCCCGTACAGCTTGAGGTTGCGCTCCAGCAGCCAGCGGTGGACGGCGGGCTCGTTCTCGTCGGGGTGGCGTACGACGAAGGCGTTGAGGGAGAGGGAGTGCCGGCCGACGAGGAAGGAGACCGTGGTCGACAGTTTGCGGGTGCCGGGGAGCTTCACGACGTAGTTGCCGGGCTCGGGGCTCTCCCACTCCAGCTCGGCGTCCTTCAGGGCGCCTTCGAGGGTCCGCGCTGCCTTCTGTGCCTCAGCCATGGTGGGAGCGTACGCGACGGCGGTGGGACTGGACCGCGGCCGTGTACACGTCGGCCGTGGCCGCGGCGGCGCTGTCCCAGCCGAAGGACTGGGCGTGCCGGGCGGCGGCGTCGCCCATGCGGGGGACGAGGTCCGGCCGGTCGGCGAAGTCGCGCAGCACGCGCGCGTAGGCGGCGGGGTCGTGACCCTGGACGAGCCGGCCGGTGTGCCCGTCGCGCACGGCGACCGGGAGGCCGCCGACCGCCGCGGCGAGCACGGGCGTACCGGCCGCCTGGGCCTCGATGGCGACCAGGCCGAAGGACTCGCTGTAGGACGGCATGACCAGCACGGACGCGGCCCGGAACCAGTCGGCGAGCTGCTCCTGCCCGACCGGCGGGCGGAAGAGCACGACGTCGGCGATGCCTAGCCGCGCGGCGAGCTTCTGCAGGCCCTCCGGCTTGGCGAGGCCGCTGCCGCTGGGGCCGCCGACGACGGGGACGACGATGCGGGAGCGCAGCTCGGGGCGTTCGTCCAGGAGGACGGCGACGGCGCGCAGCAGGATGTCGGGGGCCTTCAGCGGCTGTATGCGGCCGGCGAAGAGCGGGATCAGCGCGTCCTGCGGCAGGCCGAGGCGGGCGCGGGCGGCGGCGCGGCCGTCGGCCGGGCGGAACCGCTCGAGGTTGACGCCGGGGTGGACGACGGCGACCTTCGCGCGGTCGGCGGAGTAGTGCCGGACGAGTTCGTCCGCCTCCTCGGCCGTGTTGGCGATCAGCCGGTCGGAGGCGGCGACGATCTGGGTCTCGCCGATGACGCGGGCGGCCGGTTCCGGGGTGTCGCCGTCGGCCAGGCTGGCGTTCTTGACCTTGGCCATGGTGTGCATGGCGTGCACCAGGGGGGCGCCCCAGCGCTGGGCGGCGAGCCAGCCGACGTGGCCGGAGAGCCAGTAGTGCGAGTGCACGAGGTCGTAGTAGCCGGGGCGGTGCCCGGCCCAGGCCTGCATCACGCCGTGGGTGAAGGCGCACAGCTGGGCCGGCAGCTCCTCCTTGGCGAGCCCCTCGTAGGGGCCGGCGTCGACGTGCCGGACGAGGACGCCGGGGGCCAGTTCGACGGCGGGCGGGAGGGCGGCCGTGGTCGCGCGCGTGAAGATCTCGACCTCGATGTTGATCGCGGCGAGGCGCTGGGCGAGCTCCACGATGTAGACGTTCATGCCGCCGGCGTCGCCCGTGCCGGGCTGGTGGAGCGGTGAGGTGTGCACGGAGAGCATGGCGACGCGGCGGGGCCTGCGGTGCAGCCGCAGCCGCGGGGGTGCCGCCGGTGAGCGACGCCCGAGCCTGCTGACGTACTGGCTCACGAGCCGATCCTCCTCGCTGCGGGCATGCCGGTCGGAGGACACGCGCCGCCCTCCACCGTGGGGGAACACCGGATGCCTGCGCTCCATTTCCGGTTTCGCGCCCTTTGCCGAATCATTACCGGCTTTCGCTCAACCGTTCGAGGACTGTGCGCGTACGGGCTCGCGCGCACGGAAGCCCCCGGAGCACGGGGAGGAACCGCTAGACACCCCTAGGGGCGCAGCGACCGTACGCCCTTCTCCCACGCCGGTGTCAGGTCCGCCCCGGGGGGAAACCGGCCGTGGATCTCCAGGACCACCATCCCGTGGGCGAACGCCCAGAACGCGCGCGCCAGGTCCCCGTCCCCGCCGCAGACCCGCAGCACCGGGGCGGCGGTCCGGTCCTCGAGGCCGGTCGGCAGGGACGCGCGGGGCAGGGGCCGTTCGTTGGCCAGGCAGTACAGGTAGGGGTGCGCGAGCGCGTAGGCCCGGTACGCCCGCGCCAGCTCCTCCGGCGAGCCGGGGTCCCGCTCCTCGGCGGCCTCGAACGCCTCGGCGGCCTCGGTGAGGAACTGGACGACCAGCTCGACCTCGACGGCCTTCTTGTCCGGGAAGTGCTTGTAGAGGGAGGGGGCCTTGATGCCGAGCCGGTCGGCGAGCGCCCGCAGGGTGAGCGCGGCGGGGCCGGCCTCCTCCAGCAGGGCGCGTGCGGCCGCGACGATCTCACGGGCCCGTGGGGACAGGCGGTCGGTCACGCGGAGGCCCTCCTTGGTGCGCGGTCCATGGACCGCACCGTAAGGCTAACGCCGTTAGCCGTCAAGCGGCGGCCCACGCCCCCGGCTCGGGGACAGCATGCTCCGCCCGGCCGCATACCCTCGTACGCATGACAGCCCGCGCCACCTCCCGCCCCGTGGGCACGGTCACGCGCGGCACGACGAATCCGAACCGGCTGCGCCGCATGGACCGCTGGATCGCCGCCGCGCACGGGGCCGAACTGCGCCGGGCCGCCGATCCCGTCGCCGTCGACCTCGGCTACGGCGCGGCCCCCTGGACCGCCGTCGAGCTGCTGCACCGCCTGCGCACGGTCGCACCGCACACGCGCGTGGTGGGCGTCGAGATCGATCCGGCGCGGGTGGCGGCGGCCGAGCCGTACGCGCGCGAGGGACTCGTCTTCCGGCACGGCGGCTTCGAGGTCCCGGTGCCCCGGCCGCCGCTGCTGATCCGCGCGGCGAACGTGCTGCGCCAGTACGACGAGGGCGAGGTCGCCGCCGTCTGGCAGCGGCTGTGCGCGCGGCTCGCGCCGGCGTCGGCGCACTCCCGCGGCGGGCTCCTGGTCGAGGGCACCTGCGACGAGATCGGCCGACGGCACGTATGGGTCGCGCTCGGCCCCGAAGGGCCGCGCACGGTCACCTTCGCGACCCGGCTCGCCTCGCTCGACCGCCCCTCCGACCTGGCCGAACGGCTGCCCAAGGCGCTCATCCACCGCAACGTCCCCGGCGAGCCGGTGCACGCCTTCCTGCGCGACTTCGACCGCGCCTGGGCCGCCGCGGCGCCCTACGCCTCCTACGGCGCCCGCCAGCGCTGGATGCGGGCGGTGCGGGACCTGGGCGTCGACTGGCCGGTGACGGACGGTCCGGCGCGGTGGCGGCAGGGCGAGGTGACGGTGCGCTGGGAGGCGCTGGCCCCCCGCGGCTGAGGGGTGAGCCGTGTCACGGGAACGATCTTCGTGCGGCGTTCGTCACACAGCGGGAAAGGCGCCCGCGCGGGAGACGGCGGGGGGAGGCGGCAGGGGGAGGCGGCCGGAGCAAGCGGGGGGAAGCCCTCCACAACCCCCGGAAGTATCCCCTCTGTCGCTTTCCGCGCCGGCATGGCACGATCCCTCGAGCGACCGTAAGTTACTGACGGTAAATCAGATGTGGGGGCGAGGTATGCGTACGGGGAAGCGTGGCTTGACGACCGCCGCCGTGACCGTGGTCTGCGCGGTCACCGTGCTGGCCGCCCCGGGCACGGCCTTCGCGGCCCCGGACCCCACCCCGTCACCGACCGCCTCCTCGACGGCCCCGCCCACGCCGGCCCCCGGCAAGGACCTGGAGGCCGTACGCAAGAAGCTCGACTCGCTCTACCGCTCGGCGGCCTCGGCCACGGACGAGTACAACGCCGCCGAGGAGAAGGCGCGGCAGCAGTCCGCCGAGCTCGTCGAACTGGCGAAGAAGATCGTCGAGGGCCAGGCCGAGCTGGACCGCCTCAAGGACCGCGCGGGTGCCGCGGCCCGCGCCCAGTACCGCACCGGCGGGCTGTCCGACGAGGCCAGGCTGGTACTGAGCGAGGACCCCGAGGAGTTCCTCGACGGCACCGGCCGGGTGATGCAGGGCCAGCGCGCCACCAAGGGCCTGCTCGGCGAGCTGGCCCGCGCCCAGGAGGACCTGAAGGCCTACCAGGCGGACGCCTCCGCCCAGTGGAGGCGGCTGGAGGCCAACCGCAAGGCGAAGGCCGCCGCCCAGAAGAAGATCGAGAAGCAGATCGCGGAGGCCGAGAAGCTCGAGTCCGAGCTGGAGCAGGAGGAGAAGGAGCGCCTCGCCCGGCTGGAACGGCTGGCCCAGGAGAAGGCCCAGGCCGCCTGGCTCGGCTCCGGCGTCGTCCAGGACCTCGACGCCTCCGCGACCGAGCAGGGCAGGAAGGCCGTGGAGTACGCCACCGCCCAGATCGGCAAGCCGTACCAGTGGGGCGCCGAGGGCCCGAAGGCGTACGACTGCTCCGGCCTGACCTCGCAGGCGTGGGTGGCCGCCGGGCAGGCGATTCCGCGCACCTCGCAGCAGCAGTGGCAGCAGCTCAGGCACGTCGACATCAAGGACATGCGCCCCGGCGACCTGATCATCTACTTCGACGACGCCAGCCACGTCGGGATGTACGTCGGCGACGGCAAGGTCGTCCACGCCCCGCGCCCCGGCCGCACGGTGACCATCACGGGCGCGGGCACGATGCCGATCCTCGGCGTGGTGCGGCCGGACACGGCGGCCGCGCCCGCGCGGTGACGCGGACCACGGGGCCCGCGCCCGGGGCGTGACACCGCCCACGTGACCCAGTCCACGCCGGACGCCCGCCCCGCGTGACGTTCGTCATCCCCGCACCGCGGTCGACGTGTCCAACTGCGCCACGTAACGCGGCATATGACAATGGCCGATGGCCGTCCGACGTGTGGTGGACCATTCCGCAGCGGCGCCGTCACCCGCTATGGTCCCCGTCGGTGGGTCGAGGTCCCTCGCCCCACCATGCCCTCGGGGGGAGGGAAGGAACCCAGACGATGCCCGTACCCGTACCGCGGCAGAGGGCGATCCCGGCCGTGGAGTGCGGTCAGGCGCCCGCCGCGTCCCCGCGGAGCGGCCGCTCCCAGGAGCAGGCCCCGCCCGGGACGAACCCGGCCGAGAACCCCACCGACCGGCGCGAGAACCCGACGGAGAAGCGCGAGAAGACCACGGACCAGCGAGAGAGCACCACTCCGACGAACCTGACGCTGCTGCTGATCGAGGACGATCCGGGCGGCTCGCCGATCGTGCCGGACCTGCTCGACCAGTCCGGCAAGCCGATCCGCGTCCGCACGGCCCGCAACCTCACCGAGGCCGAGCGGCTGCTGACCGACGACGTCCACTGCATCCTGCTGGACCTCGCGCTGCCCGCCCCGGCACGGACGGGTGACGGCGAGGACGACGACGAGCTGGCGGTGCTCAAGCACGTGCTGGAGCTGGCACCCCGGCACGCGGTGCTCGCGCTCACCTCCTCCAGCGACGCCGAGCGCGGCGCGGAGGCGGTGGCGGTCGGCGCGCAGGACTACCTGTTCCGCGACGAGCTGGACGGCCGGCTGCTGAGCCGGGCCATCCGCTACGCCGTCGAGCGCAAGCGGTCCGACTCGGCGGAGCGGCGCCTGGCCGAGGGCCGGCTGCGCGCGCAGGAGAACGCGCGCCTGGAGCGCGGCCTGCTGCCGACGCCCCTGCTCGAGGGCTCCCCGCTGCGCTTCGCCGCCCGTTACCGGCCGGGCCGTTCGCGCGCCCTGCTGGGCGGCGACTTCTACGACGTGGTCCGCACCCCGGACGGCACCGTGCACGCCATGATCGGGGACGTCTGCGGGCACGGCCCGGACGAGGCGGCGCTCGGCGTGGAGCTGCGGATCGCCTGGCGCGCGCTGACGCTGGCGGGACTCTGCGGTGACCAGCTGCTCGGCACGCTCCAGCAGGTGCTGGAGCACGAGCGCTCGGACGACGAGATCTTCGCGACCCTGTGCACCGTGGACATCGCGCCGGACGGCCGCCGCGCCGGCCTGTGCCTGGCCGGGCACCCGGCGCCCCTGGTCGCCGGCCCCGGCCTGCCCGCGCGTCTGCTGCCGTACGACAACAACGGCCCGGCGCTCGGACTGCTGCCGGGCGCCCGCTGGCCGCGCATGCAGGTGGAACTGGGCGCCGAGTGGAGCCTGATGCTCTACACCGACGGTCTGATCGAGGGCCACATCGGCGAGGGGCGCGAACGGCTCGGCCAGGACGGCATGGTGGAGATGGTCCGCCGCCGCTTCGCGGACGGGCTGCGCGGCGAGGAACTGCTGCAGACGGCGGTGAACGAGGTCCGCGACCTCAACGGCGGCGAGCTGACGGACGACGTGGCCGTCCTGCTGCTGGACCGGATTCCCTGACCGCCCCGCGGGGCGGCACGGGGGTCAGCGCCCGCCGTTCCACGGTCCGTACGGGCCGTCGCTGCTGGAGCCGCGGCGGCTGTTGCGGCCGCCGCCCGGCAGGCCGCGCAGCACGGGCCGTACGTCGACCATGTACACGATCGTCGCGATGAGGCCGATGATCGGGAGGAACGACAGGATCGGGAAGAGCAGGTTCACCACGAACGCCAGCCCGAGGACGATCAGCCAGAACGGCTTGGTCTTCTTGTCGGCCGCGCGGTAGGCGTCCTCCCGGCGCGTGGCGGCGTCGATCAACGCGAAGCCGCTGAAAACGATCAGGGCGATGCTCAGCAGCCACATGAAGCCTGCGAACCCCTGCATCAGCACAACGTCCACCACCAGACTCGGGTCGTCTCTACGCGGTCACCGTACCCGGAGAACGGGCCGGGCACCCCAAGGGTGCCCGGCCCGCGTGTGCTTCCGCTCTCCTACTTGGCGGGCGGCGTCGTCTTCTTGGCGGTGACGGGGGTGACGGTGGCGGGGGTGGGCTTCTTCGCCGGAGCCTTGCGGGCGGCCGGAGCGGTCTTCTTCGCCGCGGCCGGCTTGTCCTCCGTGACCGTGACGGGCTCGCGCTTCGGCTCGACGGCCACGGCCACCTCCTCCACGCCCTCGGCGATGTCCTCGATGCCGTCGGCGGCCTGGCCCCGCCAGGTGCGCACGGCCTGCTCACCGTGCTCGGCGACCTTCTCGTAGGTCTCCCGGGCCTTGACGGCGTACTCGGCGGCGACGCCGACACCGCGCAGCGCGAGGTCCTGGGCGGTCTCGCCGAGCTTCTTGAAGTCGGCGTCGAGGGAACCGAGGAGCTCGTTGACCTTGGTCTGGAGGGTGCCCTGCGTCTCCTTGACGCGGGCCGTCGCCTTCTCCTGGACGGCCTTGGGGTCGGTGTTGCGCACGGCCTCGATGCGCGCCGGCGCCTCGGTGCGCAGCTGCTCGACCAGCACCGGCACCTTCTTGGCCTGCTGGAAGGCCAGGTCGGCGGTACCGGCGGCGAAGTAGAGGGGGGTGGGGTCGCTGAAGGTCTTGCGCAGGTCGTCGGTGATGGCCATGGTGCTGGTCCTCCCGGAATGCGTGGCTGAGGGTTGGGTGGTGGTCCCGCGCCCGGCCGGCTGCTCGCTCCTGCTCAGCCTGCCGTCTGCCGCGGGGCGGCGTCGCTGCCGCTCGGACGGGGGTGGCGGCCGGGTATGGAGCCGCCACCGCCGGGGCCGCCCTCGGCGGCGTCGCCGGCGGCTTCGCCCGGGGTGTCGTCGGTCCCGAACCCGTTCTCCTTGCGGAAGGACTCGTAGATCTGGAGCAGCACTTGCTTCTGCCGCTCGTTCAGCGTCGGATCGGCGAGGACGACCGCACGCGTCTCCACATCGACCCGGTCCCGTTCCGCGTCCAGGATCCCGGCGCGCACGTACAGCGTCTCGGCGGAGATGCGCAGCGCCTTGGCGACCTGCTGGAGCACCTCCGCGCTCGGCTTGCGCAGCCCGCGCTCGATCTGGCTCAGGTACGGATTCGACACCCCCGCGGCCTCGGCGAGCTGCCGCAGCGACAGCTGCGCGTTGCGCCGCTGCTCGCGCAGGTACTCACCGAGATTGCCGACGTTGAGCGAAGCCATGACTCCACCATGCACCAGCGTGCTAACTATTGCAAGCGAGTGCTTGCAGGAGTGTTTCCGTCGTGGGCCGGCTCACACCAGCTCGGGCTGGGGGCGGGCCGGCGGTGCCGGTGCCGGCGCGGCGCCGGTGTCCCACAGTCTGGTGGTCCGCAGGTACCCGTGGACCACCGACGCCATCGCGAGCAGCAGCAGCGGCCCGGCCGCCCACGGACGCGCGGCCATCTCCACGGGCAGGTACCGGTACGCGAGCAGCAGGGCGGCGAAGACCGCCGTGCCGTGGGCGACCAGCCGGATCCCCGGCCAGTCGAGACCGCGGTCGAACGTGCGCAGCGCCGCCTCGACCGTGTACGCGAACACCACGCCGGCCACCAGGTCCACGCCGTAGTGGTAGCCGAATCCGAGGGTCGCGGAGAGCGTGGCGACCAGCCAGGCCGTGCCCGCCCACCGCAGGGCGCGCGGGGCCGTGCGGGAGTGGATGAAGATCACGACGGACCAGGCCGTGTGCAGGCTGGGCATGCAGTTGCGCGGGGTGAACTCGTCGTACGGCATGTGCTGCGGGGCGCCGGCCGACGGCAGCGTGTGCGGCCACAGGTGGGCCAGCGCCCATTCCCCGCCGCCGGTGCCCCAGGCGCCGTCGCCGTAGGCGAAGATCGGCCCGACCACCGGGAAGACCATGTAGACGGCCGGTCCCAGCAGGCCGACGGCCAGGAAGGTGCGCACCAGGTGGTGGCGCGGGAACCGGCGCTCGGCCGCCACCCCGCGCAGTTGCCAGACGGCGATGACGACCGCGGCCACGGGGAGCATGACGTAGACGAAGTCGAGGACGTGGTGGCCGACCGGCCCGGTGGCCTCGACGATCCGGCCGGCCACCCACGACGGGTTGCCCAGCGCGTGGTCGGCGCTCGCCAGGTACTGGTCGAGCACCATGGGGCGGGTCTTCGACGTGATGAGCAGCCAGGTGTCGCCGGTCTTGCGGCCGGCCACCAGCAGCAGCCCCAGCCCGACGCCCTTCAGCAGCAGGACGCGTTCCCGCCCGGTGCGGCGGGTGAGGGCGAGGACCGCGTGGCCCAGGATCACCCACAGCGCGCCGTTGCCGTAGTTCACCTCGGCGCCGGCCGCCCACCGCACCAGGACGAGGACGACGTCGATGCCGACCGCGACGCCGGCCGCGACGAACCTCTGGCGCCAGGTGAGCACCACCATCATCAGCGCCATGCTGGCGTACAGCAGCGGCCCGGAGGCCGGGGCGAAGACCACCTCGCGCGCCTGGTTGGTGATCGGCCCCGGCACACCGTAGTGGCGGGCGGCGATCTCCAGCGCGACCATGAACCCGAGGACCGCCACCGCCGCCGCGGTCCACAGCATCACCCGTGGCCCGCGCCACGCGGCGAACGTTCTTCTGACGCTTATTCGCGACAACAGGCGCGACGCTGCAGGTATCAATTTTTGGCCGATGTGTGAGGTATAGGCGGTTAACATCACTCGAACGAGTGATGGGCGGTCATCGTAAGTTCGGACATGCTAGCGAATCGGATGTGGGGTACGTCGACGGCTTCCGGCCGTGCTCAGAACGGCAGGGGCCGCGAGTGCACCACGTCAAGCCGGGACACCGCCCGGGTCAGCACGACGTACAGCCGGTGCGCGCCGCGTTCCTCGGCCTCGGCGATCGCCGCCGGTTCGACGGCGACGACGTGGTCGTACTCCAGGCCCTTGACGAGGCTCGCCGGGACCACGGACACCGGGGCGCCGAGTTCGTCCGGGCCCGCCGCGGCGATGCCGGCCGCGTCGAGGGCGGCCCGCACCCGGTCCACGTCGGCGTCGGCGGCGACGACCCCGACGGACCCCTCCCGGGCCAGGGCCTGCCGGACGGCGTCGGCGACCTCGTCCGGCACCCCGTCGGGCGCGGCCGGACGCAGCGTCAGTTCGCCGTCCTCGCGTAGGGAGCGGGCCTCGGGCACGTCCACGTCGAGCCGGGAGAGCAGCCGGTTGGTGAGGCCGACGACCGCCCGCGGCACCCGGAATCCGGTGGTCAGCGGCACCACGGCCGCGTCCGGCCGGCCCAGGTGGGCCAGGAGTTCCGGCCACGACCGCGCCGCCCACGGGGTGGTGCCCTGGGCCAGGTCGCCGAGGACGGTGAGCGAGCCGAAGGCCGCACGCCGCGCGATGGCCCGGCACTCCATCGGGGACAGGTCCTGGGCCTCGTCGACGACGATGTGGCCGTAGCCCTCGGGGTGTTCGAGGAGCCCGGCGGCCTCGTCCAGGAGGACCAGGTCGGCGGCCGACCAGCGCGCCGACCGCCACGACCGGGCCGCCCCCGCCGTGCGGCACAGCGCCCGCTGCTCGTCGGCGTCCAGCAGCCCCTCGGCGGCCCGCGCCAGTTCCTCCGGGTCGCCGAGCAGCCGGGCGACGACCTCCTCCGGCCGCACCCTCGGCCAGACGGCGTCGAGGTACGCACCGACCGGCCGGGCCCGTTCCGTCCGGCGGACCCAGGCGCCGCCGCGCGGCCCGCTGCGCCGTTCGGCCAGGTCCTGGACGTACCGCACGATCCGGGACCGCACCCGCTCGCGCCCGACGGCGTACGGCGGCTGCTCCTGGCGTACGTCCGTCACGATCCGCGCGAGCACGTCGCCCGGCACCCGCCAGCGGTACGAACCGTCCGGCACGGTGAGGGACTCGGCGGCGTCGGCGGCCACGCGCGCGTACAGGGCGCGGCGCACTACCTCGGCCATGCGGACGTCGTGCTTGACGGCGGCGGCGCGCTCGCCGTCACGGGAGGTGACCGGGTGCCGGGCGATCTCCCGGGGGAGCGTGGACTGCCGCACGCCGGTCTCGCCGAGCGCGGGCAGCACCTCGGCGATGTAGGAGAGGAAGGTGGGGTTGGGGCCGAGGATCAGCAGGCCGTCGCGCCGGATGCGCCGCGGGTGCGTGTAGAGCAGGTAGGCGGCCCGGTGCAGGCCGACGGCGGTCTTGCCGGTGCCGGGGGCGCCCTGCACGCAGATCGAGGCGGTCAGTCCGGCACGGACCAAATCGTCCTGCTCGGGCTGGATGGTGGCGGCGATGTCCCGCATGGGCCCGACGCGGGGCCGTTCGATCTCGCGGGCGACGATGCCGCTCGGGCCGGACTCCCCGCGGCCGAGGTGCTCGTCCTCCAGCCCGGTGAGGTCGGTCGAGTCCCCGCGGCTGCCGGGTGCCCAGCCGAAGCGGCGGCGGACGGCGACGCCCCGCGGTTCGCGGGCGGTGGCCTGGTAGAAGGCGCGGGCGACGGGGGCGCGCCAGTCGACGACGAGCGGCGGCGCGGCGACGTCCTCGGTGATCCGCAGCCGGCCGATGTGCAGGGTCCGGACCTCATCACCTTCGCCGCCCTCATCGCCTTCGCCGCCCTCGCCGCCCGCTTCGCCGGCGAGGTCGAGCCGCCCGAAGAACAGCGGCCCCTCGGGCAGTTCACCCAGGGCCTTCGACCGGCTGCGCAGCCGGTGGCCGAGGACCTCGGCGTCCGCGCCGGAGGCGGAGACGTCCTCGCCGGTGACGACGTGCTCCCTGGCTCCGTCGACCATGGCGGCCAGGGCCGTCCGGCAGTGCTCGTGGTGGGCGCGTTCGCGGGCGAGGGCATGCCGGAGGGCGGGGTCGGGTGAGGTCATGGCGGCGAGCGTAACCGAGAAAGCGTAACTCGGTTAAATTAATTACCCGGTTTCGATCAGGCGAGGTGCGGCAGACCCGCCGCCAGCCGCCCGAACGCGCGCTCCGCCGCCGCCACGGCGTCCGCCCGCACGTCCGCCACCCGCTCCCCGGCCTCGATCCGCCGCCAGTTCTCCTGGGCGAGGACCCGCTGCACGGCGATGATCTGCCCGGCGGCCAGCCTGGCGTCCAGGTCGCCGCCGAGGGCCACGGCGAGCGCGGCCTCCGACCGTTCCAGGTGGCCGTGGAGCCGGGCCACCAGGGCGGGGGTGCCGTAGAGCAGCCGGTGGAAGGCGAGCACCTCGGGCCGGTCGTCGAGGCCGGTCACCGGGTCCGACCGCTCCAGCCCCGCCAGGAAGTGCCGCCGCAGCGCGGTGAGCGGCGCGGGCCCCTCCCCCGCCACCCGGGCCGCCTCGCCCTCGTGATCGGCGATGCGGTGCAGGACGAGGTCCTCCTTCGCCGGGAAGTACCGGAAGAGCGTCGGCTTGGAGATCTCGGCCGCGGCGGCCACCTCCGCGACGGACACCGCGTCGAACCCCTTCTCCAGGAAGAGCCCGACGGCGATGTCCGACAGCCGCTGGAACATCCGCTGCCGCTTGCGCTCACGCAGGCCGATCTCGCTCATGGCGCGAGCCTACGCACCGCTCCCGCCGGGCACGGCAAGCGGCTCCAGCGCACCCATGCTGCCCGGTGCCGGTGCCGGTGCCGGGAGGAAGAGGGGGCTCGGGGCTACGCGGGCCGCCGGGCCGGGCCCGAGGGGGCGCCGTCCGGCCGGCCGTGCGCGCCGTGCCACGCCCGCAGCGCGGCCAGGACCTGTTCCCGGCCCGGTACGTCGACCAGCCGGAGCGGCTCACGGGCCAGCCGTGTCGCACGCCGGACACGGTCGGCGGCCGCGCCGAAGTGCTCCGCGGACGCGTCGGCGGGCAGGCCGATCGCCGCGCGCATGACGTCCGGGAAGACGGACTGCGCGTGCTCGAACGCCAGGTAGACGGGAAGGTCGTCGTCCAGCCCGGCGGTCAGCTCCGCGAGCCCCGCCTCCTCCATCGCCCCGGCCCACAGCTCCGTCATGCGGACCTGGTCGTGCTTCTCGTACCCCATGCGGACGAGGTGCGTCGCGAGGTCGTGCAGGGGGTCACCGAATATCGCCAGTTCCCAGTCGATCACCGTCAGCCGCTTGCCCCGCAGCACCGTGTTGGCGCGGTGGACGTCCGTGTGCAGCAGCCGGAACGGCCTGGCCGCCCGGCAGCGGTGGTGCGCGGCGAACCGGGCCATCGCGTCCCGGGGGACGCCGACCGCGTCGAAGAGCGTGCCGAAGCGGTCCCGGTTGGGGAGGTGCACCCGCTCCTCGGTGAAGCGGACGAGCCACTCCAGGAAGCCCTGGGTGTCGCCGTCCTCGGGCCAGTCGCCGGGGCGGGGCGGCAGTTCCGCGACGGGGACCCGCGCGGTCCTGACGAAGAACGCGGCGAACTCACGCATGAGCGTCTCGTCCGCGCCCCCGGTCCCGTCGGGCCGGATCTCGCTGAGGGCCCGGCCCGTCCGGTACCGGTGCACGGAGCGGTCGCCGAGGTCGGCGAGGCACGCCGGCACCTCGCGCAGGTGCCGGCACACGACGCGGAGCACCTCCGACTCCCGCGGCCAGATGCGCGGCACGACCTCGACGGTCGTCAGCGGGACGCGGTACTTGAACCGGGTGAACGGCACCGCGCCCAGCAGCAGCGCCAGCACCGGCCCGGCGCGCAGCACGTAGTTGGTGTTGTGGTGTCCCCGCAGCACCTCGCCCCTGCCGCGGAGCCTGCGGGACTCCACGAAATGGCGCACAAGCGCCTTGTGCGCTCGGTGGGGCAGACGGTGCATGGCCGGAGAGTAACGCCTCCGGCCCGTCACCGGCGGACGCGTCCGAGGGGTGTCCGCCGAACGCCGGAGTCAGCCGTCGGACGTCCCGCCGGTGCGGAGCAGTGCCAGCAGCGGTTCGAAGGAGCCGACGACGGTGACCGCGCCGGCGTCCCGCAGGGACTTCTCCTTGCGTTCGTCGCGGGCGTAGCCGAGGAACGGGACCCGGGCCCGCTGGGCCGCCTCGCAGTCCGAGGGCGAGTCGCCGATGAACAGGGAGGCGGACGGAGCGGCCCCCATCGCGCCGAGCGCCCGGACGAGGGTGTGCGGGTCGGGCTTGAGGAGCCTCAGCTCCCGGGTGCGGCCGTAGATGTGCGGGGCGAAGCACGGCAGCAGGCTCCGGCCGGTCAGGTAGGCGCGCACCGCTCCGGGGGCGTTGTTGGTGGCGACGGCCAGCCCGACGCCGACGGCCGTCCAGGTCCGGATCAGCGGATCGGCGTAGGCGGTCGGCATGGCGGAGGCGGTGGCCCGCAGTTCCTCCTGGGTGAGGCGTTCCTCCAGTTCCGCCACCAGGTCGCTGTCGGGGTGCCGGCGGTCGACCGCGCGCAGGACGGCGTGCGGATCCGCCGACTCCCTCTCCTCCTCGGTCAGCAGGCCGCGCAGCCCGCGCCGTTCGAGCCAGTCGACGAGGCCGGCCGCCACCCGCTCCGCCGTGTGCCCGGCGAACAGCCGGCAGATCGGCCCGTCGAAGTCCCAGAGCACGAAGCGGGCGCCGCGCACCACCCGTCCGAGGTTCTCCGTGTCCGCCGCCACCCGCTCCGTCTGCTTCGTATCAGAGGTCACTAGGAGAGTGTCATGTCCGTGGTGATGGTTTCCCAGAGGGCGTCGAACCACTTCTGTGATTCCTTCACGAAGACCTCGTCCCGCTGTCCCGTGCGCTTCAGGAAGGAGAACAGCAGCGACTGGGAGCCGAGGGCGTCGTACATCTCCAGCGTCCGGCTCTCGTACTCCTCCTCGCGCCGGGTGAGCATGTAGTAGCCGAGGAGCGCCTCCTCCCCGTTGAGCAGGTACAGCTTCATCGGCGGGGTGAAGGGCAGCGCGCGGAAGTCGATGCGCACGTCGACCCGGTGGGTGGAGCGCACGGCGTACAGGTTGTGCTGGAGGACGCGGGCCTGGGCGTTGCGCATCTGCAGCCAGCGCGTGTGCACCGGGTCGTCCTCCTCGTCCGCGACCAGGACGGGGAAGGCCAGTTCGATGTGCCGCGACGGCATCAGCACGCGGAAGGCGATCGACTCCGGGCGGATACGGCCCTCGTGGATCAGCCGCAGCGGCTCGCTGAGCGCCAGCATCAGCGTCTCCGACGTGTGACAGACGACGTCCACCCGCACGTGGGGCACCGAGAACGCCTCCGCCAGCCGGGGACCGAGCGCCACCATCGTGGGCAGCGGTTCGCCCCGGGCGGGAGGGGGCTCGGCGATGCGGGGCGGGCTGCCCTTGCTGACGTTGGTGAGCAGGCCGTCCTCCTGGAGGGCCCGCAGTGCCTGGCGGACGGTGCCGCGCTCGACCTTGAACTCGTCGGCCAGCTCGGCCTGGGTGGGCAGGCGCTCGCCCGCCCTGAGCTCACCCCCGCGGATCCGTTCCCGCAGGATGTCGGCGATCTCCTGGGACGAGAGCCTTCTGCTGCCGTTCACGGACACGTTCTCCTGAGTCACGACCAGACGCTACAACTCCGACCTACCTAACGGGAGTTGTTTGAAACTTGTTTATAACTAGTAGCCAAGTGGGGACAACATAGGCAGAGTTGGTTGCCAACTTACTCAAGTTGGCGGAGGTTTTGGTCCCGAAGCTTCCGAAGGGGGAAAACGACCATGCCCGTCCTCGCTCTCGTCTCCGCGGTCTTCGTCGTCGCCTTCGAGCAGATCGTCCAATGGAAGTACGGCGCCACCGGTGTCGTCGGCCTTCTCCTGCTCACCATAGGCATCAAGGCCAAGAGCCCGTCCCTCAGCTCCGCCGGCGCGGTGGTGCTGGCCCTGCTGGTCGCGGGGCCCGCCCTGTGAGGGGCCGGCCCCCGGATCCGCACGGGGGACACCGGACGTGGGAGGCGGTCAGTCCGTGAGCACCAGCTCCGAACTGATCGTCTCCCACAGTGCGTCGAACCACAGCTGCGACTGCCGCACGAATGCCGTGTCACGCCGGCCGGCCCCCTGCTCGAAGGCGAACAGGGTGGAGCGGGTGCCCTCGGCGTCGTACATCTGCATCCGCTCGTCACCGACCTGCCGTTCGTGCCGGTCGAGCGTGTAGTAGGCGAAGAGCGCCTCCTCGCCGTTGAGCAGGTACAGCTTCACCGGCGGGGTGAAGGGCAGCGCGCGGAACGAGACGCTCACGTCGATGCCGTGCGTGGCGCGCAGCGACCGCAGGTTGTGCTGGAGCACCTGCCCCTGGGCGTTGCGCATGGACAGCCACCGCTCGTGCACCGCGCCCTCGTCGCCGCCGCCCGCCACCGGTACCGGGAAGGCCAGGTCGATGCCGCGGCCGGGCAGCAGGACCCGGACGTCGACCTTGGCCGGTTTCCGTCGCCCGGTGTGGATCTGGCGCAGCGCCTCGCCGATGGCGAGCGTGAGGGAGACCGCGGTCAGGCACAGCGCGTCGATCCTGACGTGCGGGGCCGCGAAGGCGTCCGCGATCCGCGGGGCGAGGGCCACCGTGGTGGGCATGGGCAGCGCATGAGGGCCGGTCAGGGCCGCTCCGGGGTCGGGCGCGACGGTCGCCGGGCTCCCCTTGGACACATTGGTGAGCAGCTGCTCCGACTGCAGGATGCGCAGGGCCTGACGGACGGTGCCGCGCTCCACACCGAACTCGTCCGCCAACTGCGCCTGGGTGGGCATGCGCTGCCCCGACTGCAACGTCCCCGACCTGATCCGGGCGCGCAGTTCGTCGGCCACCTCGCGGTGCGTCCGCGCAGGCTCCTGCGGCTTCTTCCGACCGTTGACGACGACGTGATCCCGTTCCACGACCAAACAGTACAACTTCCCGCCATCTTTGGGCAGTTCGCGGGAAGGTGGTTATGCGTCGCCCCCAAGCGGAGATAACTTCAGAGAAGTTGGCTGCCAACTTGGGCAACGTGGTCCTCCCCTTCCAAGGGTTGGTCACCACGCTGACAGCAGAAGGGACCCGTCCCGCCCGGGACGGCCCGAAGGGGGATCGCCATGCCGTTCGTCGCCATCGTCGTCGCCGCTCTGGCCATCGGGTTCGAGCAGCTGGTGCAGTGGAGGTACGGGCCGATGGGAATCATCGCGTTCGTCGCCCTGTCCATCGGCATCAAGGCGAAGAACACCGCCGTCGGCGGTGTGGGCGCGGTGATCCTCGTGATGCTGCTCGCCCAGTCCGGCTGAGCAGGCGTATCGCCGGCCGGGCTCCCGTTCCGGAGGGGAGCCAGGAGCCCGGACAGCGGTCCGTACCACCGCACGACAACCACAACCGAACAGCGTGCGCCCGCTACGGACGGCGCGCGCCCACCCGTCGCCGGCAGAAGGGAGCGGGGTCAGAACAGGTCCGGGCACCAAGGCCGCCTGGACGTACGCAGCAGGGCGTCGGCCAGCCGGGCGGCGCCCGCTCGCTCTTCCCGGACCCGGCCGAGCGCCGCCAGCCGCACGGCCGACTCGTCACCCAGCCACAGCGCCGCCAGCTCGGCGACGTCGAGCACCAGCTCGGCGCTCTCCGTGGTCGGCGTGCAGGACGCCCCGTTCCCTGAGGCCTCCAGCCGCCACCGCCCACCGGTCAGCCCGTCCCGGTCCACGACCTCCAGCACCAGCGACCCCTCGGCGCCGTACGTACGCGCCTCCAGCGCCCGTACGACGTCCAGGATCCGCACCCACAGCCAGTCCGCCTGCGTGAGGATCCTGGCCGCGCGCGGGTCCGGCAGGAGGTGCGGGAGCAGGTCGTCGGGGGCCCGCCAGCCGCTCTTCACGGTCGTGATCCAGTCGATCGAGCACAGGTACCGCCACAGCGCCCGCTCGGCGGCCGGCGTCACGCCGAGCAGCCAGTCGACGGTCGCCGTGTTCAGCGGCTGCTTGGCGTCGCCCCACGTGTCGTCCGCCCGGTAGCAGACCATGCCCTCGACCTCGCCGCCCGCCGAGCGGTACACGGCGTAGAAGGGCTCGGTCCACGGGGTGCCCCGCATGTTCACCACACCGGTGCGCAGCTGCCACCACAGGTCGGTCCGGCTCACCGCGCCCGGCTGCGTCCGGCGCAGCCGCTCGTGCAGCTCGGGGCCCAACTTGCGGACGTCCTCGCCGTCCACGAGGTCGATCCGGCCGCCGTCCTCCGGGGCGGCCCAGCGCGGGTCGAGACCGGCCCGGGGCACGTCGACCGTCCACTCGGTCATGGTGGTGGCGGGGCCGAAGCCGTAGCGGCCGTAGATCCGGTACTCCGCCGCGATCAGCGTCGCGACGACGTCTCCGCGTTCCTTCGCCGCCGCCAGGTCCTGCGCCATCATGCGGGTGAGCAGGCCGCGCCGGCGGTGGGTCGGGCTGACGGTGACGTTGGAGACGGCGTCGGCGCGGACGGGCGCCCCGCCGACGGCGGTGATCTCCTGGTCGAAGGACCGGAAGGTCGCCACGCAGCGGTCGCCGTCGAAGGCGCCGAGGAGCCGTCCGGGGACGAACTCGTGGCGGCGGGCCTCCAGCTGCTCCGCGGAGACGGCGGGCGGCTGGAGGAACCCGGTGCTCATGGCCCGGCTCCAGTCGGAGAGCTCGGCCTCGGATATGGGACGTACGTCGATGTCGGTGCGGCGGGTCATGCGCTCACGGTAGGTCGGCGACCGCACCGGCGTCGCGGGTATTTGCCCCGCCCCGCACGGGCCGGCGCCCCGGACGGCCCCCGGGAGGCCGGCCGTGGCGTCCGGCGTCTCCCGGCCGCCCGCCGGCCTCGTGCGCCCCCCGGCCCCGTGCGCCCCCGGCCTCAGAAGGCCGCGCGGATCTCCCCCACCTCGTGGCCGCCGCCCAGCAGCGGGGCGCGGCCGATGCGGTCCACCACCGGGGCGTCCACGCCCAGCAGCGTCAGCGCGCGGGCCAGCACCGGGCCCAGCGCCCGGCTCGCCCCGTCCTCGACCTTGAAGGCCAGCGCGCGGCCGTCCGGCAGGGCCACCGCCTGGACGGCCTCCGCGCCCATCTTGGAGAGCGTGCCGGGCACCTCGTGCATCAGCCAGGTGTCGGCGCGGCGGGTACCGGCGACGTACTCGGGGTGGGCGCGCATCGCGTCGGCGACCCGTCGCTCGGCGGTGCCGGGCTCGGCACCCACGAAGGCGCGGAAGGCGCGGGCCAGCCCCACCAGGCTGATCGCCATCAGCGGCGCCCCGCACCCGTCCGTGCCGACCGCGGCGACCGGCTCGCCCGCCGCGTCCTCCACCACCCGGTGGATGAGGCGCTGGAGCGGGTGGTCCGCGTCCAGGTAGGTCTCCAGGGGCCAGCCGCGCTGGGCGCAGACGGCCAGCATCGCGGTGTGCTTGCCGGAGCAGTTCATGGTGATCCGGTCGGGCCCGGCGCCCGAGGCCAGGTACGTGTCGCGCTCCTCCGGGTCCAGCGGCAGGTCGGGCGGGCACTGGAGCAGGGCCGGGTCGAGACCGTGCTCGTCGAGCATCTTGCGGACCAGGTCGCGGTGGAAGGGCTCCCCGGAGTGGCTGGCGGCGGCCAGCGCGAGCCGCTCCCCCGAGAGGTCCAGGCCGGCCCGCAGCACGCCCGCCGCCTGCATCGGCTTGTTGGAGGAGCGCGGGAAGACCGGCGCCGTCACGTCCCCGAGCGCCAGCTCCACGGCTCCGTCGGCGGCCAGGACGACCAGACTGCCCCGGTGCCGCCCCTCGACGAAGCCGGACCGGACGACCTCGGCGAGGACGGGCGGTGCGGCGGGCGAGAGGGCGGACGTGGGTGCGGACGGGGACGCGGGCATCGGCGGTGGCCTTCCGAACGGGTGACCCGCCGCTGTGACGGCCCGGGTTCACCGGGCTCTGCGGGGCGGCTGGAGGAAGCCGCTCCCGCGTCACACGAGCAGGTCGTCGACTTGTGCTTCCCCCTCACGGTACCGGCGTGCGATCTCCGCGCTGCAGTCGTCGGCCGTCCGCTGCAGGTGCTGGCGCCGCAGGGAGACCTGCTGCTCGTAGCGCACGAGGCGGCCCATCGCGGCGGCCAGCTCCGGGTCGGTGCGGGCCGTCAGGTCGGACAGCTCGACCTCGCCGAGCATCTCCGCGGCCAGCCGCCGGCCCTCCTCGCTGCGCGGCGTGCCCAGCGTCACATGGCGTGCGGAGGACCGCTGCCGGGCCGGCGCGTCGGTCAGGATCTCCGACAGCCGCTCCACGACGGACGCCACGGACTCCGCGGCCGTCACGTCCGGATCCACCGCGGACGCCGGCCCGCGCCGGGCCAGCTCCGCCCGCAGGATGTCGATCCGCCCCTGCAGCAGCCGCCGTACGTAACTGAGATCGGCCTCCTCGTGCCGGGCGTCCCGGCGCAGGGCGCGCAGCTCGGGCAGGCTCAGCACGGGCAGGCCGGGCTCCGGCGGGCCCACGGGCAACTCCGGGCTGTCCGTGCGCTGCACGGGCGGCCGGGGCGGCTCCAGGCCCCCCGGGCAGGTCCACGCGACAGTCCCGGTCGGCTGCCCCGTACTCGGTGTGCTCATATCCCTCAACCGTCCCCTCGACCGGCGTCCGGCAAGCATCGTGCCACCCCAAGTGGCCACTATGTGACCGAGTGCCCCCGATCGGCCCCAGATGGGGGGTTACGGAGCGAAAAGAAGCCCCCGTACGGCCCGCCCGCCGGGCTCCCCGGACGGCACGGCATCATGGCGGCATGCGTGCGGTGGTGCAGAGGGTGGACGGCGCGAGCGTCGTCGTGGACGGCGAGACGGTGGGCGCGATCGAGGGCGAGGGCCTGTGCGTCCTGGTCGGCGTGACCCACGAGGACACCGTGGAGAAGGCGGCGCAGCTCGCCCGCAAGCTCTGGTCGGTGCGGATGCTGCACGAGGAGAGGTCGTGCAGCGACGTCGGCGCCCCGCTCCTGGTGATCAGCCAGTTCACCCTGTACGGCGACGCCCGCAAGGGCCGCCGCCCCACCTGGAACGCCGCCGCCCCCGGTGACGTCGCCGAACCGCTCGTCGACGAGGTCGTCGCGCGGCTGCGCGCGCTGGGCGCGACCGTGGCGACGGGCCGCTTCGGGGCGCGGATGCGGGTGTCCCTGACGAACGACGGCCCGTTCACGGTGCTGATCGAGGTCTAGGGCCCGGTCCGGACGACGGGCCCCAGGGGCCTCCTACGGCTCCACGACCGTCTCCTGGGCCGCGGCCGTGGTCTCGGCGAGCAGCGGGGCGTCCACGGGCACGTTCCGCTTGACCAGGGCGAGGGCGACCGGGCCGAGCTCGTGGTGGCGTACGGACGTGGTGACGAACCCGATCTTGCGGCCGTCGGGCCCGTCGTCGGCGAGGCGCAGCTCGGCACCGGCGGGGGGCAGGTGGACCTCGCTGCCGTCCAGGTGCAGGAAGACCAGCCGGCGCGGCGGCTTGCCCAGGTTCTGCACCCGGGCGACGGTTTCCTGTCCCCGGTAGCAGCCCTTCTGGAGGTGCACGGCCGTGCCGATCCAGCCCAGCTCGTGGGGAATGGTGCGGTGGTCGGTCTCGAAGCCGAGGCGGGGCCGGCGCTGCTCGACGCGCAGCGCCTCGTGGGCGAGGATCCCGGCCGGCGGACCGGCCTCGGCGGCGAAGGCCTCCAGCTCCTCGCGCGGCAGGAAGAGATCACGGCCGTACGGCGTCTCGCGCACGACGGCGCCCTCGGGGGCCGTGGCGATGGACCCGGCCGGCAGGTGCACGACCGCGGTGTCCGCGGTGCGGTCGGCGACCTCGACCCGGTAGAAGAACTTCATCGACTCCAGGTAGGCGATCAGCGCCTCCTGGCTGCCGGGCTCCACGTGGGCCCAGACGGTCCCGCCGTCGTCCACGAGGTACAGCGCGTGCTCGATGTGACCGTTGGCCGAGAGGATCAGCGCCTCGGTGGCCCGGCCGGCCGGCAGCTCGCTGACGTGCTGGGTGAGCAGCAGGTGCAGCCAGGCCAGCCGGTCGTCGCCGGTGACCGTGACGACCCCGCGGTGGGAGAGGTCGACGAAGCCGGTGCCGTCGGCGAGGGCACGCTGCTCGCGGAACAGGTCGCCGTAGTGGGCGGCGACGCCTTCGTCCACACCCTCGGCGGGGACGGCGCCGGGCAGGGACAGCAGGGGGCTCTTCATATGCCTAGCCTACGACTCGGCGGCGGGGCCCTCCGGAGCGCAGTCCCGGCACCGGCCGAAGATCGCGAAGTGCTTCATGTCCGTGTCGAAGCCGAACTGTTCGCGCAGCTTGGCGGTGAACTCGGCGGCCACCGACAGGTCGGCCTCGATGACGCTGGTGCAGTCCCGGCAGACCAGGTGGATGTGGTGGTGCCGGTCGGCGAGGTGGTAGGTGGGCGCCCCGTGCCCGAGGTGGGCGTGGCTGACCAGCCCGAGCTCCTCCAGGAGTTCCAGCGTGCGGTACACGGTGGAGATGTTGACCCCCGACGCCGTCTTCCTCACTTCGCCGAGGATGTCGTCGGGGGTCGCGTGTTCCAGGGTGTCGACGGCTTCGAGCACCAGCTGCCGCTGCGGGGTCAGCCGGTAGCCGCGCTGCCTGAGGTCGCTCTTCCAGTCGGTGCTCACCACACCCAAGAGTCTAGGACTACTTGAAGAAAGCGATCCCGTCGTCCGGCATGTCGTCGGGGAGGGCCTTGGCCCAGCGCTCGACGTCCTCCGGGGTGACGACTTTCTTCAGGTGCGCCGACATGTAGGGGCGCAGCTCGACCTCGGGGGTCTGCTTCTCGCCGACCCACATCAGGTCGCTCTTGACGTAGCCGTACAGCCGCTTGCCGCCGGTGTAGGGCTGGGAGGCGGCCGTGCGGGCCACGGCGTCGGTCACCAGGTCGATCTGCGGCTTCTGGTCGGCCATCTCGCCGTACCAGATCTCGATGACGCCGTCGTCGCGGGTCATCGTGACCTCGACCTTGCGGTGGGCGTCGATGCGCCAGTAGCCGTGCTCGGACTCCAGCGGGCGGACCTTGTTGCCGTCCTGGTCCAGCACCCAGGTGTGGGACTGGTACTCGAGGAAGTCCCGGCCGTCGTGGCCGAAGGTGACCTCCTGGCCGAAGTTGCACTTCTCGGCACCCGGGAAGTCGTGCACGCCGGCGCCCGCCCAGTCGCCGAGCAGGAAGGCGAGCGGGACGAGGTCCTTGTGGAGGTCGGACGGGATCTCGATCATGAGCAGAACTTCCTGGCGTGAGGGGTCAGCGCTGGCCCTGGTACAGCTTCTTCACGGTCAGTCCGGCGAAGGCGAGGACGCCGACGCAGACCAGGACCAGCAGGGTTTCGAAGAAGATCTCCACGGGTGCTCCTCGATTGAGCGGGGTGCGGTGCGTGCGCTGTGTGCACAGGGCCGGGGCCCAGCTTACGCGGCCGGGCCGGAGGGCACCGGACGAGGTGTGCCCTCGCGGCGGCCGTACGATGCGGCCATGGCGAAGAAGCTCGTGATCAAGGTGACGGCGGGGGCCGATGCGCCCGAGCGGTGCTCTCAGGCGTTCACGGTGGCGGCGGTGGCCGTGGCCAGCGGGGTCGACGTCTCGCTGTGGCTGACCGGCGAGTCCGCCTGGTTCGCCCTGCCGGGCCGCGCGGCCGAGTTCGAGCTGCCGCACGCCGCGCCGCTGCCCGACCTGCTCGACGCGCTGCTGGCGGGGGGCCAGGTGACCCTGTGCACGCAGTGCGCGGCCCGCCGCGACATCACCGAGAAGGACGTCCTGGAGGGCGTGCGGATCGCGGGCGCCCAGGTCTTCGTGCAGGAGTCCCTGGCCGACGGCACGCAGGCGCTCGTCTACTGAGCCCGCCGGGGCGCCCCCGTCAGCGGCCGCGGCGCTTGCCGTCCAGCTCGTCCCACCACTCGTCGGACTTCGCGTCGCCCGAGGGGTCGTCCCACCAGCGGTCGTCGGGGCCACGGCGGTTGGCGACCATCGCCGCCAGCGGGGGGATGACCATGGCCACCACGCACATGCCGACGGCCGCCGGGACGGACCAGAGGCGGACGACTCCCCAGGCCAGCACGAACAGCGCGATGCAGGTGCCCATCATCACGAAGTAGACGTGCCGCCGCCGTGCGTACATACGTCCAGCGTAGGTCCGTGCACGCCGAAGGGGCCGCACCCCAGGCGTCCAACCCGGTGGGTGCGGCCCCTCGGCCGTGGTGTGCCGCGTCCGCCGTCAGACGGCGATCGCGACCTCCGCCAGCCCGCCCTGCTGGGCGACGACGGTGCGGTCGGCGGTGCCGCCCGGCACGAGCGCCCGTACGGTCCAGGTGCCCTCGGCCGCGTAGAAGCGGAACTGGCCCGTCGCGGAGGTCGGGACCTCCGCCGTGAACTCGCCGGTGGAGTCCAGCAGACGGACGTAGCCCGTCACCGGCTCGCCGTCGCGGGTCACCTGACCCTGGATGGTGGTCTCACCGGGCTTGATCGTCGAGGCGTCGGGGCCGCCGGCCTTCGCTCCGCACATGTCGTACTCCTGAGGGGGTTGGTCGGTCGGGGTGGTTACTTCGCGGCGCCGAGCTCGATCGGCACGCCGACGAGGGAGCCGTACTCGGTCCAGGAGCCGTCGTAGTTCTTGACGTTCTCCACGCCCAGCAGCTCGTGCAGCACGAACCAGGTCAGGGCCGAGCGCTCACCGATGCGGCAGTAGGCGATGGTGTCCTTCGCCAGGTCGACCTGCTCGTCGGTGTAGAGCTGCTTGAGCTCCTCGTCCGACTTGAAGGTGCCGTCGTCGTTGGCGTTCTTGGACCACGGGATGTTGCGGGCGGACGGGACGTGGCCCGGACGCTGCGACTGCTCCTGCGGGAGGTGGGCCGGGGCGAGCAGCTTGCCCGAGAACTCGTCGGGGGAGCGGACGTCGACCAGGTTCTGCGCGCCGATCGCCTCGACGACGTCGTCGCGGAAGGCGCGGATCGACGTGTCCTGCGGCTTGGCCTTGTAGTCGGTCGCCGCGCGCTCGGGCACCTCGGTGCCGTCGACCAGCTCGCGGGCGTCCAGCTCCCACTTCTTGCGGCCGCCGTCGAGGAGCTTCACGTTCTCGTGGCCGTACAGCTTGAAGTACCAGTAGGCGTAGGACGCGAACCAGTTGTTGTTGCCGCCGTAGAGGACCACGGTGTGGTCGTTGGAGATGCCCTTCTTCGACAGGAGCTTCTCGAAGCCCTCCTGGTCGACGAAGTCACGGCGGACCGGGTCCTGGAGGTCCTGGGTCCAGTCGATCCGGATCGCGTTCTTGATGTGGTTCTTGTCGTACGCGGACGTGTCCTCGTCCACCTCGACGATCGCGATGGTCGGGTCGTCCAGGTGGTCCTGCAGCCAGTCGGCGTCGACCAGGACGTCGCTGCGGCTCATGCTTTCTCCTCCGGGGCAGTTGCGGCGGGGCGTGCGAGTGAGAGGGCGTGCGCGCTCATGCCGGAGCGGCGCGCGGGTGCCCTGAGCAGGGCGGTGAGGGGAACCGGACGGCGGTGTCGCCGTCCGCTCAGAAGGTGCGACAGAGCATGGCGGCAACGCGGCACAGGTCCACTGCCCGCCGCTTCGTGAGATCCGCCTGTCGCTTCATAGCCCCGATCGTAGGGACGGATACCGGGCCATGTCACCGGCGTGTCGCATGATGAGACACGATCGTCCGCACTGTGGGATCAGGGTCCTGCCCGAGCGCCGCCCGGCGACCCGTCGGCCCGCCGCGCCCACCTTCACATCTGCGGTACGGACATCGGCGTCTCGCCTGTCGGACGCCGACTCGCTCCCGCCGGTCGGCGGGCGGTCCGTGGGCCTCCCCGGGGGGCCGACCGTCGTCCTACCCGGCCAGCTTGACGCCCGAACCCTTCACCGAGATCTCGACACCGTTCTTCGCCGCCTCGACCTTGTCCAGCTTGATCCCGCCGGGCAGCTCGTCGATGGTCTGCTGGAAGTCGGTGATGGCCCGGATCCGGGACTCGGCGAACTGCTTGCCGCCTATGGTCGGCAGGCCGTCGGCGACCACCTCGACGTTGTCGTCCTTGACCTTGACCGAGCTGAGCACGTCGACCGGCTCGGGCAGTTCGACGCCCAGGACCGTGGCCTGGAGAGCGACCTTGATCTTGCCGTTGCCGCCGTCGGAGAGGCCGACGACCTTGGCGGTGATGCCGGGCCCGATGTCCGTGGGCTCGGACTTGGCGGCCTTCATCAGCTCGTCGTAGCCGATCGTCGCCGTGCCGGTGGCCGTGGCCGCGGTGGCGGAGCTGAAGTCGCCGGAGAACTCGACGCCCTTCATGTCCGCGCGCAGGTCGTCGATGCGGATCTTCTCGGTGCCGTCGCCGGTGGCGGCCTCGTAGTCGTGGATGCCGACCTCGACCTCGTCGAGTTCACCGCCGGCGAGCTGCGTGAGGAAGGGGAAGCCGTTGATGGACACGTCCGGCGTCGAGGCCAGGTTCTCCGTGGTGCGCAGCTTGTCCGCCGCCCGGTCCTCCGCGAAGTTGACCGCGATCCGGTCGGCGATCACGAAGAGGCCGCCCAGGATCACGACGACGACCAACAGTATTCGCAGTGCGCGCATGCGAGTGTTCCCCACCAGTAGGCGTCAACGGCAGCGGTCTCCCGACGACCGGCGGCCGTCCAGCGCGAGCCTAACGCGGTGGATGACGGCCGCCGGATTTTGTCGATCACCTGTGACAGGAGGAACGCGAGTGCCTCGCGGGCCGGCTCAGCCGAGCGCCCGTCCGAGCACGTACACGGCCGGTGCCGAGGCCGCCAGCGGCAGCGCCACACCCGCCGTGAAGTGCACGAACCGGGACGGGTAGTCGTAGGCCGCGACCCGGTGCCCGATCAGCGCGCACACGGCCGCGCCCGCTCCGAGCAGCGCCCCTGACGTGCCGAGGTCCGTCACCGCGCCGGCCGCGAACCCGGCGCCCGCCGCCGCGAGCAGTGCGACGAGCACGGACGCGGGCGTCGGCAGCGGCAGCGCGCGGGCCACGACGGCCACCGCCACGGCGACCGCGCCGACCGTCACCGCGTCCGCGTCGGCCGCGAGGTACCCGCCCGCGACGACGGCCAGGGCCGTCGCGGCGACGGTCGCCATCAGGCCGTACATCCGCTCGTCCGGGTCGGCGTGCGACCGGAGCTGCAGGACGAGGGACAGCAGCACCCACACGCCGAGCGTGCCGAGGAGCGCCGCCGGGGAACGGTCCGACGCCAGCATCGCCGCGTCCGCGGCCAGCGCGCCCGCGAAGCCCAGCGCGATGCCCTGCCGGGCGGGCCACATGCCGTTCAGCCGGAACCAGCCCGCCGCGGTGACCGCCTGGAGGACGACCAGCGGGACGAGCAGCGCGTACGTGCCGACCGCGGCCGCGCCGGCCAGCAGCAGCCCGAGCAGCGCGGTGAGCGCGGCCGGCTGCATCCCGGGGTCGATGATCGGCGAACGCCCCTCGGCGCGGGCCCGCTGCGCGTCGGTGATCCGGGCGTTGCCCGCGAGGGTGGCCGGCCCGTACTCGGGCCCGTCGGCGGAACCGGCGGAACCGGCAGCCGCCGGGGAAGCCGGGGCGGCCTGGGGCTCGGGGGCGGTGGGGGCCGCCGGAGGCTCGGAGGCGTAGGGCTGCGGCTGCGGCTGCGGGGTGTACGCCTGGGGCTGGTACGGCTGCGGCTGGGGCTGCGCCTGGTACTGCTGCGGCTGCCCCTGGTACTGCTGCTGCTGGGGCTGTGCCTGCTGCTGCCCTTGATACTGCTGCTGCGCGTGGTGCTGGGGTGCCTGTGGCTGTTGCGGTGCCTGTGGCTGTTGCGGCTGGTACTGCTGCTGCGGGTGCGGCTGGTACTGCTGTGGTTGCGCCTGGTACTGCTGCGCTCCGTGGGTCTGCCCGCCGTACCCGCCGCCGTACGAGCTGTCCCCCTGCGGCGGCAGGTAGGCCGTCTCCTCCGCCGGCACGGGCGGTTGCAGCTGGGTCTCCCAGGTCTGTCCCTGCCACTGCTGCGTGTGCTCGCCGCTGTCCGGGTCGTCGTACGCCCGGTGGCCCTGCTGGTGCTGTCCGGGCCACACCTGGGCGTCGTACCCCTCGTGTCCCGGGTACGGCTGATGCGGCTGCTGTCCCTGATACGGCTGGTCGGTCATCGTCACCCTCCCGCGAACGGCGGGAGCACCTCGACCGTGCCGCCCTCGGCCAGCCGCACCGTCTCGTGCGCGCGCGTGCCCACCGGGTCGCCGTCGACGAGGAACGAGCAGCGCGACAGCACGCGCGTGAGTTCGCCGGGGTGGCTCTCGCGCACCGCGCCGAGCGCGTCGGCGAGGGTGGCCGCCTCGTACGGCTCCTCGGCCACTCCCGCCGCGGCCTTCGCGGCGGCCCAGTAGCGCACCGTGACCTTTGCCATCTGGATCCTTCGTCGCCGGTGCCGGTCGGCGTCGGTGCCGACCGGCGGTGAACACCGTCAGGCTAGCCCGCCCGCGACACGGCCCAGTCGCCGATCCTGCGCAGCAGCTCCTCGCCGGAGGCGTGCTCGGCGTGGCCCATGCCGGGCTCCACCCAGAGTTCGCCGTGGTCACCGGCCGCCTCGGCCAGCATCCGGGGGTGGTCCAGCGGAAAGTAGCCGTCCCGGTCGCCGTGCACGACGAGCAGCGGCGTCGGCGCGATCCGCGGCACCGCCTCCACCGGTGACAGCGGCACCGGATCCCAGTCGCGGTGGTGGATACGGGTCCGCAGTCCGTAGCGGCCCACCAGGCGCCCGGCGGGGCGCATCACCAGCCAGTGCAGCCGGCGCATGGGCGCCGTGCCCCGGTAGTACCAGCGGGCGGGGGCGCTCACCGAGACGACGGCGTCCGTACGGGCGGCGCTGTCGCCGCCGTACAGCGCGGCGTGCCGCAGCACCACCGAGCCGCCCATGGAGAAGCCGACGGTCACCACGCGCGCGTGCCCGAAGCCGCGCGCCCAGGCCACCGCCGCCGCCAGGTCCAGCACCTCGCGGTCGCCGACGGTCGAGCGCCCGCCGGAGGCGCCGTGGCCGCGGAAGGAGAACGTGACGACGGCCCCGTGGTGCGCGAACGCCCGCGCGATCCGGCGCACGTGCGGGCGCCCGGCGTCGCCGGTGAACCCGTGCGCGACGACGAACACCAGGTCGGCGGCGTCCCGCCGGGCCGGCCCGGGCTCGTACACCGCGTCGATCCGCACCCCGTCGGACGTGCGCAGGAACGTCCGCGCGGGCGTGCGGCGGGGCCTCCGTCCCGCCGTCTCCCGGGGCGTCCCGGGATGCGGACGAATGGTGGAACGCGCCACATGACCTGCCCGACCGTCGCTCATGTCGGCTATTCTGCTGGGCAGAGGACTCGGGCGACGTAGCCCCCGGGTCCTTTTGTGCTTTCGGGAGCGTTCACCAGCGTTCACCTCCCGGACCCGCAGCGGACCCCGCGGGCGTGGGATCCGCACCGTTCGAAGCAGTGCCGTAAACGTCCTCGCAGGGACCGAGGAGGAACCAGACGTTATGGGCGAGCGAAACGTGCACGACCGCAGGACGACCCAGGCAGGTGGGGCGCGATGAGTTCTCTGCTGCTCCTGACCAACGCCCTCCAGCCGTCGACGGAGGTGCTTCCCGCCCTCGGCCTGCTGCTGCACAACGTCCGCGTGGCCCCGGCGGAGGGGCCCGCTCTCGTCGACACCCCCGGCGCCGACGCGATCCTCGTCGACGGGCGCCGCGACCTCCCCCAGGTCCGCAGCCTGTGCCAGCTGCTGCGCTCCACGGGCCTCGGCTGCCCGCTGATCCTCGTCGTCACCGAGGGCGGCCTCGCCGCCGTCACCGCCGACTGGGGCATCGACGACGTCCTGCTGGACACCGCCGGTCCGGCGGAGGTCGAGGCCCGGCTGCGGCTGGCCACGGGCCGCCGGCAGATCGTCGGCGACGACTCCCCCATGGAGATCCGCAACGGCGACCTGTCGGTCGACGAGGCGACGTACTCCGCCAAGCTCAAGGGCCGGGTCCTGGACCTGACCTTCAAGGAGTTCGAGCTGCTGAAGTACCTCGCCCAGCACCCGGGCCGGGTCTTCACGCGCGCCCAGCTGCTCCAGGAGGTGTGGGGCTACGACTACTTCGGCGGCACCCGCACCGTCGACGTGCACGTACGGCGGCTGCGCGCCAAGCTCGGCCCCGAGCACGAGTCGCTGATCGGCACCGTCCGCAACGTCGGCTACCGCTTCGTCACGCCCGAGAAGCCGGAGAAGAAGGAGCGGGCCGCGGAGGAGGCGACGGCGAAGGCCGGGGCGAAGGGGGACGCCGTGGAGGCGGCACCCGCCGCGGCCGAGGCACGAACGTGACCGGGCGGACCGAGGGCTGATACGCCCTGCCCGGAGCGGGTCCATCCGCGTAGACTCCGCGCGTGGCCAAGGTGACTCGGGATGATGTGGCGCGGCTGGCGGGGACTTCGACCGCCGTCGTCAGCTATGTCATCAACAACGGACCCCGGCCGGTCGCCCCGGCCACGCGCGAGCGTGTCCTCGCCGCGATCAAGGAGCTGGGGTACCGGCCCGACCGGGTCGCCCAGGCCATGGCGTCGCGGCGCACGGACCTCATAGGCCTGATCATCCCCGACGCCCGCCAGCCCTTCTTCGGGGAGATGGCGCACGCCGTCGAACAGGCCGCGTCCGAGCGCGGCAAGATGGTCCTCGTCGGCAACACCGACTACGTCGCGGAGCGCGAGGTCCACTACCTGCGGGCCTTCCTCGGCATGCGGGTATCCGGCCTGATCCTGGTCAGCCACGCCCTGAACGACCTCGCCGCGGCCGAGATCGACGCGTGGGACGCCCGGGTCGTCCTGCTGCACGAGCGCCCCGAGGCCATCGACGACGTCGCCGTCGTCACCGACGACCTGGGCGGCGCCCAGCTCGCCGTGCGCCACCTGCTGGAGCACGGGTACGAGTACGTCGCCTGCATGGGCGGCACCGCCGACACCCCGTCCGTCGGCGACCCGGTCTCCGACCACGTCGAGGGCTGGAGGCGGGCGATGAAGGAGGCCGGGCTCTCCACCGAGGGCCGGCTCTTCGAGGCGCCGTACAACCGCTACGACGCGTACGAGGTGGCCCTGGAACTCCTCGCCGGGCCGCACCGCCCGCCCGCGATCTTCTGCTCCACCGACGACCAGGCGATCGGCCTGCTGCGCGCGGCCCGCGAGCTGCGCCTCGACGTCCCCGGCGAGCTGGCGGTGGCCGGCTTCGACGACATCAAGGAGGCGGACCTGGCCGACCCGCCGCTGACCACGGTCGCCTCCGACCGGTCGGCGATGGCGCGGTCCGCCGTGGACCTGGTCCTGGACGACGGGCTGCGGGTCGCGGGCTCGCGGCGGGAGCGGCTGAAGGTGTTCCCGTCGCGGCTGGTGGTACGGCGGTCCTGCGGCTGCGAGTAGCCTCCGGCGGCTGTGCGGCTGTGCGGCACGGGTGCCATTCGGCGGTCTCTCGGCTGCGGGCCGGGCCTCTTCACGGCGGCTCGGCGACTGCGGGGCGGGGCCTCTTTATATCGGGCATACGAGGTTCTGCCGGGCTTCTCAGGCGGGACTCAGAAAGCTCTCATCCGCGGGCGGGAAGCTCATGAACATGACCGAGAGCTTCCGCCGCAGCGGCGAGTACGAGAACGCGAATCCGTACGTCACCCCCTACGAGGGCGCCGGGCAGCACGCCTCCTCGCCGGAGCCGGAGAGCCGCACGAGCCCGGTGAACCCGGAGTGGCCGCCCCCGCCGGCCCTGCCGCCCCACCTTCCGGCGGCCGCGGCACCGCAGGAGCCCGGCCGGCCGCCCCGCCGCAGGAGCCGGCGCGGCCCGGTCGCCCTGCTCGCGGCCGTGGCGATCGTCGCGGCGGCCGTCGGCGGCGGCACCGCCTTCGGCATCCAGGAGCTGACCGGCGGCGACACCGTCGCCTCCAGCTCCACCAGCACCACCGTGGTGCCCTCCAGCCAGAAGGGCACGGTCGCCGGCGTGGCCCGGGCGGTCAGCCCGAGCATCGTCGAGATCAGCGCGACCTCGAACGCCGGCTCCTCCACCGGTTCCGGTGTGATCATCACCGGCGACGGCGAGATCATCACCAACAACCACGTGGTGTCCGGTGCCTCCTCGGTCAAGGTGACGACCAGCGACGGCAAGCAGTACGGCGCGCAGGTCGTCGGCACCGACAGCAAGAAGGACCTGGCGCTGATCAAGCTGGAGAACGCGTCCGGCCTGACGACCGCCACCCTCGGCGACTCCGACGGCGTCCAGGTCGGCGCCCAGGTCGTGGCGATCGGCTCGCCCGAGGGCCTGACCGGCACCGTGACCAGCGGCATCGTCTCGGCCCTGAACCGCGACGTGACCGTGTCGACCGACGAGGGCCAGCAGCAGCAACAGCAGCAGCAGGGCGGCCAGTGGCCGTTCGAGTTCGGCGGCCGGCAGTTCAACGGCGACACCGGCTCGTCCACGACGACGTACAAGGCGATCCAGACGGACGCCTCCCTCAACCCGGGCAACTCCGGCGGCGCGCTGATCGACATGAACGGCAACATCATCGGCATCAACTCGGCGATGTACTCGGCGGCCGGTTCCTCGTCCTCGGCGGACGCCGGCAGCGTCGGCCTCGGCTTCGCCATCCCGATCAACACGGTCAAGGCGGACCTGGCCACGCTGCGGGCGGGCGCCCAGAACTGAGCGAAGGAGCACAGTCCATGATCCAGCGGATCGCCCACGCGGCGACGTCCACCGGCGGCGGCCCGGCCGCGCTCGCCCTCGCGCTCGAGGTCGCCGCCGCGCTGCACCCGCCGGCGCCCCGGCCGCCGGAGGTCTCGGCCCGCGCGGCCACCCGTGCCCCCGCCCGCCGGGCGGCGCGCCGCTCCGCGCACCGCCGTCGCGCCGCGCGGGGCTGACCCGGACGCACGACGCCGCACCGTCCGGCGTCCCCGTCCCGGGGCCCGCCCCGACGTGCGACGCTGAAGGCGTCGGCAGCCCGTACCCACCGCACCCGAGGAACCCGAGACCATGAGCCCCGCAGAAGGCGACCGTGACCCCCAGCGCATCCTGATCGTCGACGACGAGCCGGCGGTCCGCGAAGCCCTCCAGCGCAGCCTCGCCTTCGAGGGGTACGGCACCGAGGTCGCCGTCGACGGCGCCGACGCCCTGGAGAAGGCGGCGGCGTACCGGCCCGACCTGGTCGTCCTCGACATCCAGATGCCCCGCATGGACGGCCTGACCGCCGCCCGCCGGATCCGCGGCGCGGGCGACACGACCCCGATCCTGATGCTCACGGCTCGCGACACGGTCGGCGACCGGGTGACCGGCCTCGACGCCGGCGCCGACGACTACCTGGTCAAGCCCTTCGAGCTGGACGAACTCTTCGCCCGCATCCGGGCGCTGCTGCGCCGCAGCTCCTACGCGGCGGCGGTCGAGGCCACCGCCGGCGACGACGACACCCTCCGCTTCGCCGACCTGACCATGGACCTGGCGACACGGGAGGTCACCCGGGCGGGACGCCCGGTGGAGCTGACCCGCACTGAGTTCACCCTCCTCGAGATGTTCATGGCCCACCCGCGCCAGGTCCTCACCCGGGAGCAGATCCTCAAGGCCGTCTGGGGATTCGACTTCGAGCCGTCGTCCAACTCCCTCGACGTGTACGTCATGTACCTGCGCCGCAAGACCGAGGCGGGCGGCGAACCGCGCCTCGTCCACACGGTCCGCGGCGTCGGCTACGTCCTGCGGCAGGGCGGCGCGGAGTGATCCGACGGTTCCGCAGCCTGCCCCTGCGCTCCCGCCTGGCCCTGCTGGTGGCGGCGGCGGTGGCGTTCGCGGTCGCGGCGGTCTCGGTGACGTGCTGGTTCGTGGTGCGCAACCAGCTGTACCACCAGCTCGACGACCAGCTGCGCGGGGAACAGGTCTCCAGCCAGCTTCTGCAGAGCATGCTGGCGAACTGCCGGTCGGCCGACCCGCAGGCGCTGCCCCAGGCACCGAACGCGCCCATCGTCACGATCCTCTACTCGGACGGCTCCACGTGCGTCGACCCGGGCAGCGAGCAGATGCGCGTGCAGGAAGCGGACGTGGCCGTCGCCGACGGACTGGCCGAGAGCACCCTGCACACCGGCAGGACCACGGACGGCACCACGGTCCGCGTCTACACCCGGCCGGTCGTCGACCGGCTCACCAAGCAGGTGCAGCCCGGCATCGCCGTGTCCGTCGCCAAACCGGTGAAGGAGGTCACCGAGCCGCTGTCCTCGCTGGTCTGGGTCCTCCTGCTCGTCTCCGGCATCGGCGTCGTGGGCGCCGGGGCCGCCGGGCTCGCCGTCGCCCGAGCCGGGCTGCGCCCGGTGGACGACCTGGCCCAGGCCGTCGAACACGTGGCCCGCACCGAGGACCTGAACGTCCGCATCCCCGTGGAGGACGACAGCGAGGACGAGATCGCCCGCCTCTCCCGCTCCTTCAACTCCATGACCTCCTCCCTGGCCAGCTCCCGCGACCTGCAACAGCAGCTCATCGCCGACGCCGGCCACGAACTGCGCACCCCCCTCACCTCCCTGCGCACCAACATCGAGCTGCTGTCCCGCAGCGAGGAGACCGGCCGCCCGATCCCCGAGGCCGACCGCCGGGCCCTCCTCGCCTCCGTGAAGGCGCAGATGACGGAACTCGCCGCGCTGATCGGCGACCTCCAGGAGCTGTCCCGGCCGGACACCGGCCAGCACGCGGGCAAGACGCAGATCCTCGCCTGGCAGGACGTCGTCGAGGCGGCGCTGCGCCGGGCCCGCCTGCGCGGCCCGGAGCTGACGATCACCGCCGACGTCCGGCCCTGGTACGTCCGGGCGGAACCCTCCGCGCTGGAACGCGCGATGGTCAACATCCTGGACAACGCGGTGAAGTTCAGCCCCGAGCGCGGCACCGTCGACGTACGCCTCCGGGACGGCGTCCTCACCGTCCGCGACCACGGCCCGGGCATCCCCGCCGAGGAACTCCCGCACGTCTTCGACCGCTTCTGGCGCTCACCGTCGGCACGCGCGCTGCCCGGCTCGGGCCTCGGCCTGTCGATCGTGGCGCGCACGGTCCAGCAGGCGGGCGGCGAGGTGACGCTGACCCCGGCGGAGGACGGTGGCACGACGGTCACGGTGCGGCTGCCGGGGGCGCCCGTGCCGCCGCCCGGCCCGGACGCGGCGGACGGCGACGGCTGACCGGCCGGGCCCGGGATCCGGCGGTCGGGTCCGGCGGTCGGGTCCGGCGGTCGGGTCCGGCGCCCTCGTGGGCGAAGACGGCACGAGGCTCGGGACGCGTACCGGTCGTGCCGGTGTACGCGTCCCGGGCCTCGGAGCGGAGGAACCGGGAGATCCCTACTGCACGATCGTGATCCGGTCCGCCGCCGGCGGCGCGATCGGCGCGGACGCCGACGAGTTGGCCGTCAGGTACTGCTCGAGGGCCGACAGGTCGTCGGTGCCGACCACCTCGTCCGTGCCCTGGCCCAGCGTGGTGAAGCCGTCGCCGCCGCCCGCGAGGAAGCCGTTCATCGCGACGCGGTAGGTGGCCGCCGGGTCGATCGGGGCGCCGTTCAGGCGGACGGAGCCGGTGACGACCCGGTCCGCGCCCGTCTTCGTCAGGTCCAGGGTGTAGGTGAGACCGGACGAGATCTGGAGGATCTTCGGCGCCGCCTCGTTGCCGCCGCTCACCTGCTCCTTGAGCGCCTGCACCAGCTGGGCGCCCGTGTAGCTGCGCAGGTTCACCGTGTTGGCGAAGGGCTGGACCGTGAAGCCCTCGGCGTACGTCACCACGCCGTCGCCCTCACCGCCCTTCGCCGCGTACGTGAGCGACGCCCGGATGCCGCCCGGGTTCATCAGGGCCAGGTCGGTCTCCGGGTCCAGGGTCCTGCCGTAGGCCAGTTGCGCGTCGGCGATGAGGTCGCCGAGGGGGGACTCGGTGCCGTCGCGGTTGATGTCGCCGGAGATGTAGCCGATGGGGCGGTTGCCGATGGGGGCGGCCAGGGCGTTCCACCGGTCGATCAGGCGCGTGATGTCGGACGCCTTCGGGACGTCCCGCGTGACCACGTGGTTCGCCGACTTCACGGCCGTGCGGGCGATGTCGCCCGTCGCGCGGTCGTACGTCAGCGTCGTGTCCGTGTAGAGGCGGCCGAAGGAGGCGGCCGACGTGACCATGCGGGGCTTGCCCGCGGGGTCGGGGATCGTGCAGACGTACGCGTTGTGGGTGTGGCCGGTGACCAGCGCGTCCACCTGGGGCGAGACGTTCCTGGCGATGTCGACGATCGGTCCGGAGATGCCGTCGCCGGCGCCCGGGGAGTCGCAGCCGTAGTTGTAGGACGACGACGCCGGGAAGCCGCCCTCGTGGACGAGGGCCACGATCGACTTCACGCCCTGGCGCTCCAGCTCCTTGGCGTACTTGTTGATCGTGTCGACCTCGTCCTTGAAGCGCAGGCCCTTCACGCCGTCCGCCGAGACGATGTTCGGGGTGCCCTCCAGGGTCACGCCGATGAAGCCGACCTTGACGCCGTTCCGCTTCCACACCCAGTACGGCTTGAGGATGGGCTTGCCGGTCTTCTCGTCGAGGACGTTCGCCGCGAGGTAGGGGAAGTCGGCGCCCTGGAACTCCTTGTCCGTGTAGCAGCCGTCGGTGGGGTGGCAGCCGCCGTTCTGCAGGCGGGCCAGCTCCTTGGCGCCCTCGTCGAACTCGTGGTTGCCCACCGACGTGACGTCGAGGTCGAGCTTGTTCAGCGCCTCGATGGTCGGCTCGTCGTGGAAGAGACCCGACATCAGCGGGGAGGCGCCGACCATGTCGCCGCCGGCGGCGGTGATGGAGTACGGGTGGCCCTTGCGGGCCTGGCGCAGGTGGGTGGCGAGGTACTCGGCGCCACCCGCGTCGATCGTCTTCGTGGTGCCGTCCGGCTGGAGCTCGGTGACCCGGCCGGAGGAGCCGGCCGGGGGCTCCAGGTTGCCGTGCAGGTCGTTGAAGGACAGGAGCTGGACGTCCTGGTAGCGGCCCGGCTGGTGGTGACCGCGGTCGTGGCCCCGGTCGCTCTCGCCCGCGCTCGCCGTTCCCGGCAGTGCGGCGGCGGCGAGTGCCCCTGCGGTGGCCACACCGGCGGCCACCGCGAGGAGGCGGCGGCCGGCGCGGCGTCTGCGGCGCGGTTCGTACGACTGTGCTGTGGCTGGCATGCGCCCCCCTGTGGGTCTGCCTGCGGATCTGCCTGGATACGGGTCGTCGGGAGAGGAACGGCCCGTCGGCGCAGCCTAGGGTCAACGCGCGTAGCGCAACAGGGGTTTCCGGGTTACATCCTGGTTTACCTTCCCCGTCCCGTGCCGCCACTTTGCCGGGCCCGCCCCTTACCCTCGTACGCATGACCAGCGACGACACCGTGCGACCCGGCCGCCCCCGCTCGATCGAGACCCTCGCCGCACTCACCCCGGAACAGACCGAAGCCGTGCTCGCCCTGCTCGGCGAGGCCGCCCGGAACGACGGGCAGCACGCCGTGTCCGAGCAGGGACGACTGCAACTGCGGGGTGAGGCGCGGGAGGGCATCGCACACCTGCTGCTCACCGTGGACGGCCAACTCGTCGGGTACGCCCAGCTGGAGGACACCGACCCGGTGGAGCCGCCGGCCGCCGAACTGGTCGTCCACCCCTCCTACCGCGGGCAGGGGCACGGGCGGGCGCTGGGCTCCGCGCTGCTCGCGGCCTCCGGGAAGCGGCTGCGGATCTGGGCGCACGGCGGCCACTCCGCCGCCCGGCATCTCGCGCAGGTCCTCGGGCTGACCCTCTTCCGCGAACTGCGGCAGATGCGGCGCCCCTTGGCCGACCTGGACCTGCCGGACCCCCGCCTGCCCGACGGTGTGGGCGTACGCACCTTCGTGCCCGGTCAGGACGACGCGGCCTGGCTCGCCGTGAACGCCGCCGCCTTCGCCCACCACCCCGAGCAGGGCTCCCTCACACAGCGGGACCTCGACGACCGCAAGGCCGAGGCGTGGTTCGACCCGGCCGGGTTCTTCCTCGCCGAACGCGGGGACGAACTCATCGGCTTCCACTGGACCAAGGTGCACGCCGAGGAACGGCTCGGTGAGGTGTACGTCCTCGGCATCCGCCCCGACGCCCAGGGCGGTGGCCTGGGCAAGGCCCTGACCACCATCGGCCTGCGGCACCTGGCGGAGCAGGGCCTGCCCACGGCGATGCTGTACGTCGACGCCGACAACAAGGCGGCGGTGTCCGTCTACGAGCGCCTCGGCTTCGTCACGCACGAGACGGACCTGATGTACCGCACGGAGACCTGAGGCGCCCTCGGTGTCCCAGCCGTGCCCTAGCCGTGTCCGCCGGGCGGGCCGGGCACGGTGACGGCACCCGGCGGTCGCCGCCGCCCCCGCCGGCCCAGCGGCTCCGGCCCGGACACCGCCCACACCACCACGACCGCCGCCAGCAGCACCGCCCACCGGTCGTGCGCCGCCGGCCACCGCGGGTCGTCCGGCACCACGAGCAGCGCCCACTCCGCGGGTATCAGCAAGGGCCCGAGGACGGCCGTGACCAGCAGGGCCGCCGCGACGCCCGGACCGGGGCGCGGTTCGTCCGTCAGGCGTACCGCCGCCGCGGCACCGGCGAGCGCCAGCCCGCAGATCGCCGCGGCCTCCAGCGTGATGTCGCCGGCCGGGGGCCTGATGCCGGCGGGCGTGAGCAGCAGCACCGCCGTCCACCACAGCACGGCGGCCGGTGCCACGAGGGCCGCTCGCAGAGCCTGCCGGAGGGGGCGCCGGGTCGGGACCGGCGCGGTGAGGTGCCGGGCCCGGTCGTCCAGCAGGAAGACCAGGCCGAGCGCGCCGACCAGGGCGACGCCCCGCAGCAGGGTGAGCGTCTGCCAGGGGCTCGGCTCGGCGCCCGTCAGCCTCGGCGTCCCGGCGAGCAGCAGCCCGAGGACCCCTGCGGAACCCAGGGCCCGCCACGGCAGCGTGCGCCACACGGGGCCGGCCAGCGCACACGTCAGTCCTCGCACGAGTCCGCCTTCTCCGGCACGGTCACGCCCAGCAGCCGGGCGGCCTCGGCCGTCGTGACGCCCGGGGAGGTCAGCTCGGCCCAGTGCGCCTTGACCCGCTCGGCGACGCCGGGGTCCGGCTTCTCGAGCAGCTGCCGCACGACATCGGTTGGGCCCTCTTGCATGGTGAGCGGGTCGGTCGGCGACAGGACGACCGCGGACCCCTCGACGCTGTCGTCGAGACGGACTCGGCGCAGGGCGCTCATCGGGTCGTCCTGCCAGCTGAGGGAGAGCCACATGACGGTGACCATGCGCCCGTCGCACAGCGTGCTCCCCGCCTCCTCGCTGCCCGCGACCAGCACGGCGGCTACGGCGGTGGAGAACTCCGGGACCCGGTTGCCGCCCCAGGCGGTGCCGACGGTCACCTGGTGCGGCGCGGTCAGCGCGGGGATCGCGGTGTCGCCCCCCAGCCCGTACCGGGCGTCTATCCGCTGCCGTACGACGAGCCGCTGATCGTGCGCGGCGCCGCCCGCCAGGGACTGGACGCGGTCCACCACGTCCGCCCAGGTGCCGGTCCGGGCCACCCACTCGGGGAACGCGCAGTAGGTCGACCGGCCCCGCTCGACGCAGGTCTGCTCCTTCTCCGGGCTCACCGAGGCCCGGTCCCGGGCCGCGGTCAGCTCCGGCGACGGTGCCGCGCCCCGGGCCTGCAGTATGCCGCCGGCGACCGCCACCGCGAGGGTCAGGGCGACGCCCGCCCGGACGGCGGCTCCGCGTCCGCCGGCGGCCAGCACCGCGACGAAGCCCACGCACGACGCGACGCCCGCCAGATACAGGGCGTGCCAGGCGGCGGGCCGCCCCAGCAGGTCGGAGGGCAGGGACTCGGCGCCCCCTCCCTCGACGACCACCGGGGACAGCCACGACAGCCCGTCCGTGCTGTCCGGGCCGGTGCCGAGGACGAGCGTGAACAGCAGGCAGGCCACCAGCAGCGGCGCGCCCGCCGGCGACCGCAGCACCCGGGCCAGCAGCACCCCGAGGACGCCGAACAGCAGGACCGTCAGCGGACCGACGAGCAGCTCGGCCGGCGAACCGTCGCCGACCGCGCCCGCCTTGGCCGCCTCCCAGGCGAACTGCCCGCCCACGCAGACCGCGGTGAGCAGGACGGCCGGCAGCACGGACAGCGCGTGGGCCGCCGTACGGCGCCAGGGCGCCACGGCCAGGACCGCGAACTGGCCCTCCGTACCGTGCCGCCCGGAGCGCAGCACGGCGGCGTTGGCGTGGAGCAGGACGGCGAGGCCGACGAGCAGGGGCCCGCCCTGGGTGGCGCGGTCGGCGTCCTGGAGGGCCGGATAACCGTCCCAGGAGTCCCGCGTACGCCAGACGATCCAGGCGATGTACGCGACGAAGGCGATGACGACGGGGATGCTCAGCAGCAGTTGGCGGGCCTCGAACCGGGCGAGGGCGAGGACGGCCCGGGCTCCGCCGACGCGCGGCCCGGTGTCCTCGGCGGGCCGGGCCGCCGTCGTCAGGGCACTCATGCCGCCACCTCCGCACCGGCGCCGTCGAGGGTCAGCAGGTACCCGTCCTCCAGCGTGGGGTCGAGCAGGTGGGCGCCGGCGGGCGGGTCGCCCACGTTCCGGAAGGAGCCGGTGCCGGTGCGCCACCCCGCCTTCGCGTGCGGGTCGCGTTCCGTACTGCTCCACACGCGCCCGTCGGCCCGGGCGGTCAGCTCGTCCGGGGTCCCGTCGAACCGCACGGCCCCGGCGACCAGGACGATCACCCGGTGGCAGAGCATCGCCACGTCCTCGGTCTGGTGGGTGGACAGCAGCACGGTCCGCCCCTCCCCCGCCCCGGCGATCAACTCTCTGAAGCGCATGCGCTGTTCGGGATCGAGCCCGACCGTCGGTTCGTCGAGGACCAGGAACCCGGGGTCGCCGACGAGCGCGGCCGCGAGCGCGACCCGCTGCCGCATGCCGCCGGACAGCTTCCTGATCCGCTTGCCGCGCACGTCGCCCAGTGCGACCTCGTCCAGGACGCGCCGCACCTCGCGGTGCCGTCCGGCCCGGTCGGTGAGCTCCTTCAGGATCGCGACGTAGTCGACGAACTCGAAGGCGGTGAAGTCCGGGTGGAAGCCGGGGGCCTGCGGCAGGTACCCGAGCCGCCGCCGCACCTCCTGCCGTCCCCGCGCGGTGCCGGGATCGTGCCCCAGCACGGTGAAGGAGCCGCGGTCGGCGGGCACGGCGGTCGCCAGCACGCGCAGCAGGGTGGTCTTCCCGGCCCCGTTCGGCCCGAGGAGCCCGGTGACGCCCGGCGTCAGCCGCAGCGACACCTCGTCCAGGGCCCGGGTGCGCCCGAAGTGCAGGCTGAGCCCGGCGGCGGAAACGGTGGGGGTCATGCGCCACTCCCGTACAGAGATCGGAGGAAGAAGGAAGAAGGACTCACGCGGCACCCCGCGGAAACACGTCGAACCGGTCGCGGAACAGGACCAGCAGCCCCGCCCCCAGCACGGCCACGGCCGCGGACACGCCCTGCCCCGCCGCGGTGAACGGCGCCAGCGGGCCTCCACCGGGGGCCTGCGCCGCGTCCGCGGCGAGCAGCACCGCGCCCCACGCCCCGGCGACGACCGAGGGCGCGGCCACCGGACCCAGCCGGGGCGTCAGCGCCAGCCCCGACGCGGTGAGGGCGAGCGCGGGCAGCAGCCAGGCCAGGGCACGCAGCCCGTACCCCGGCAGGGCGAGCGTCGCGAGGCCGTTGACACCGAGCCCGACGGCCAGGACGGCGACCGTACGAATCATCAGCAGCCGGAAGCCGTGCAGCGGCGAGACGACCGCCATCTCGTACGTCGGATCCAGCGTGGGCCCGTAGGCGAGCGCCACCCCGGCCAGCGGCAGCAGCGGCGCGAAGGCGAGGAAGACCGTCGGCCGGTCGGTGACGCCGGACGTGAAGGCGACGGCGAAGGTCATCACGAGCACGGCGACGACCGCGCCCAGCCAGGACCGGCGCAGCACGGGCGTGGCCGCGAGCAGCCGCGCGGTGTGGTCGGCGACCCCGAACCGCACCAGCAGACCCTCGAGCCATCCCGGCCGGGGCGCGTCCAGCTCGGCGTCGAGCCGCTCCCACCCCGCCTCCAGGGCGGCGGCATCGCTCACCTCGGCGAGGACGCCCCGGCACCGCCCGCAGGCGGCCAGATGCGCGTCGGCGGACCACAGCACGGGCGCCGCGAGCTCGCCGAGGGCGTACGCCCGCAGGTCGTCCTCGCCCACGTGCCAGCCGTTGTCGGTTCTCATGCCAGCGCCTCCCTCAGCTGCCGGCGGGCCCGCATCGCCCGCGTCTTGACCGTGCCCGGCGGGATGCCGAGCAGGACGGCCGCCTCGCGGGTGGTCAGCCCGTCGATGACCGTCGCCTGGAGCACCGCGCGCAGCTCCGGCGAGAGCCGGACGAGTGCGCCGGCGAGGTCCCCGTGCTCCACCCCGGCGAGCACCCGCTCCTCGGCGGACGCCTCGTCCCGGTGCCGGAGGCGGGCCAGCGCCTGCCGCAGCCGCCCCCGGGCGCCGTCGCCGCGCAGCGTGTCGACCAGCCGCCGGGAGCCAATCCGCCACAGCCAGCCGGCCACGTCCCCGTCCTCCCGATACCGCGCGCTGCCGCGCCACACCGCGAGGAACGTCTCCTGCACGACGTCGTCGACGACACCGGGGTCGGCGCAGCGGCCGCGCATCCGGGCGGCCAGCCAGGGGGCGTACCTGCGGTACAGCTCCTCAAAGGCGCGCCGGTCGGCGTCCGCCGCGACGGCCCGCAGCAGCTCGCCGTCGGTTCTCGTTTCGCTCACATCTCCTCATCGGACGAGCGGGTGCGACCGGTTCACGAGATCACGCAGCGATTTCCCGACGGAATGGGGGTGGAACGCCACCCGGCCTTCGCGGGGCCCCGGCGCGGGTGCGTGGCGGGGTCGGGCCCGCTCGGCCCGGCGCTGCCGGGGTGCCTCCCCCTACTCTCGGCTTCGCTCGAGCGGGGACCCCCACCGCCCACCCGTGCCGTCCCAGCGGCACGACTGCCCGCACAGGCCGCCGCAGGCGCCGCCCGTCGTCACCACCGCCGGAGGCATCCCGCTATCCCACACGTCATGTCCCCGTAACCATCGATTCAGACAGCCTTGCAACCCTCGCCGAATGAAACCGACCGCGCCGCCAGGAGCAGAGCATTCCGCGCCGTCCGACGCGCCTGTCCTGCGCTCGGCGCGGAAGAATGGGTTCATGAGGCAGCCGAACACCCAGGCAGAGGTCCAGCACCCCCAGCCCTCCGTGGGCTCCATCGCCGCGCACCGCCCGCACACCGTGGCCGCGGCCGTCTCCGACCTGGAGCCCGACCTCGACGCCGACCTCGACGCGTACGAGGACGCCCCGGAGCCCGGATCCGACGGCACGGGCGCCGCGCTCCCGCAGGGCCGCTTCCTGGACCGCGAACGCAGCTGGCTCGCGTTCAACGAACGCGTCCTGGAGCTCGCCGAGGACCCGACCACCCCCCTCCTGGAGCGGGCCAACTTCCTCGCGATCTTCGCCAGCAACCTCGACGAGTTCTTCATGGTCCGCGTCGCCGGTCTCAAGCGCCGCATCGCCGCCGGCGTGGCCACCCGCTCCGCCTCGGGCCTGCAGCCCCGCGAGGTCCTGGACATGATCTGGGCGCGCTCGCGCGAGCTCATGGCCCGGCACGCCGCCTGCTTCCAGGAGGACGTCGCCCCGGCCCTCGCCGAGGAGGGCATCCACCTGGTCCGCTGGAGCGAGCTCGCCGAGAAGGAGCAGGCCCGCCTCTTCACCCTCTTCCGGCACCAGATCTTCCCGGTCCTCACCCCCCTCGCCGTCGACCCAGCGCACCCCTTCCCGTACATCTCGGGCCTCTCCCTGAACCTCGCGGTCGTCGTCCGCAACCCCGTCACGGGCCACCGGCACTTCGCCCGCGTCAAGGTCCCCCCGCTGCTCTCCCGTTTCCTCGAGGCGTCCCCCGGCCGTTTCGTCCCCGTCGAGGACGTCATCGCCGCGCACCTGGAGGAGCTGTTCCCGGGCATGGAGGTCCTGGAGAGCCACGCCTTCCGCGTCACCCGCAACGAGGACCTGGAGGTCGAGGAGGACGACGCGGAGAACCTCCTCAAGGCCCTCGAGAAGGAGCTGATGCGGCGCCGCTTCGGGCCGCCCGTCCGCCTGGAGGTCGAGGAGTCCATCGACCGCGAGGTTTTGGACCTGCTCGTCCGCGAGCTGAAGATCGGCGAGTCGGAGGTCTACCCCCTCCCCGGCCCCCTCGACCTCACCGGCCTCTTCCGCATCCACAGCCTCGACCGCCCGGAGCTGAAGTACCGCAAGTTCGTCGCCGGCACCCACCGCGATCTCGCCGAGGTCGAGTCGGCGTCCGCGCCGGACATCTTCGCCGCCCTGCGCAGCCGCGACGTCCTGCTCCACCACCCGTACGACTCCTTCTCCACCTCCGTGCAGGCCTTCCTGGAGCAGGCGGCGGGCGACCCGGACGTCCTCGCGATCAAGCAGACGCTGTACCGCACCTCCGGCGACTCCCCGATAGTCGACGCGCTCATCGACGCGGCCGAGTCCGGCAAGCAGGTCCTCGTCCTGGTCGAGATCAAGGCCCGCTTCGACGAGCACGCCAACATCAAGTGGGCCCGCAAGCTGGAGGAGTCCGGCTGCCACGTCGTCTACGGCCTGGTCGGTCTGAAGACCCACTGCAAGCTGTCCCTGGTCGTCCGCCAGGAGGGCGAGACCCTCCGCCGCTACAGCCACGTGGGCACGGGCAACTACCACCCGAAGACGGCCCGTCTCTACGAGGACCTCGGTCTGCTCACCGCGGACCCGCAGGTCGGCGCGGACCTGTCCGACCTGTTCAACCGCCTCTCCGGCTACTCGCGCCGCGAGACGTACCGCCGACTCCTCGTCGCGCCCAAGTCCCTGCGCGACGGCCTGGTCTCCCGTATCCACAAGGAGATCCAGCACCACCGCGCCGGCCGCCCGGCCCACATCCGCATCAAGGTCAACTCGATGGTCGACGAGGCCGTGGTCGACGCCTGCTACCGCGCGTCCCAGGCGGGCGTCCCGGTCGACGTGTGGGTGCGCGGCATCTGCGCGCTGCGCCCGGGCGTCGCGGGCCTGTCGGAGAACATCCGGGTCCGTTCGGTACTCGGCCGCTTCCTCGAGCACTCGCGCGTCTTCGCCTTCGGCAACGGCGGTGAGCCCGAGGTGTGGATCGGCAGCGCCGACATGATGCACCGCAACCTCGACCGTCGTATCGAGGCACTCGTCCGGGTCACCGACCCGGCCCACCGGGCGGCCCTCAACCGGCTGCTCGAGACCGGCATGTCCGACGGCACCGCGTCCTGGCACCTCGGGCCGGACGGCGAGTGGACCCGGCACGCGACCGACGCGGACGGCCAGCCCCTGCGCAACGTCCAGGAGATGCTCATAGACGCCCGGAGGCGCCGGCGTGGCACAGCGACACCTTGACCCGACGAACCCCCTGGCCGAACCGGCCCGCGCGACCGCGACCGAACCCTCCGCCCGCCCGACCCGTCCGGCGAGCGTGACCCGGCCGGCGGGCCCGACCGAGCCGGCGGCCCCGGCCGCACCGGTGTCCGCGGAGGCCCTCGCGCGCTACCTCCGCGCCCAGGCCACGGAGTTCCTCCGCGCCCTGCGCCTGCACCGCGAGTCGGGCGCGGGCGCGAACCATGCCGCCGCCGGAGCCACCGCCAACGGCTCCGCGGGCCCCGTCGACGCGGCCCGCGCCCTGCGCCGCGCGGCCCGCCGCCTCAGCGGGACCCTGCACACCTACCAGCCCCTGCTCGACGCCGACTGGGCGGAGGGCATGCGCCCCGAACTGGCCTGGCTGTCCGGCACGCTGGCGCTGGAGCACGCCTACGCCTCGCGCCTGGAACGCCTGCTCCAGGCCCTGCACCGCCTGTCCGGCTCCTCGGCGTCGCCGGCCCGCCGGCAGGTGGCGGCCACGGCCGTGTCCGCGAGCGTCCCCGCCGCCCCGGCGCCCCCGCCGGCCCCCGTGCTCCCGGACCGCGGCAACCTCACCGTGGGCGCGGCCAAGGCGGGCGCCCTGCTCGACCGCCAGCTGACCCTGGCCCGCACCCGGGCGCACTCCACCGCCCTCCAGGCCCTCGGCAGCAGCCGCTTCCACGCGGTCGCCGACAAGGTCGCCTTACTGGCCAGCGAGGTGCCCCTGCGGGCGACCGCCGGCGCCGGCGCCGACCTCCGCCCGCTGGCCGGAGCGGCGGAGGGCCGCCTCGCCGACGCGGTGGCCGCGCTGCCCCTGGTCACCGCGGGCCACCCGTACAACGCGGAGGCGCTGATCCACGGCCTGTCCCCGGACCCGGCGCCCCACCCGCAGGACGCCCCCTGGCACCAGGTCCGCCTGCTGCTGCGCCTGCACCGGTACGCCCGCGAGGTCCTGGCCGGCGAGGACGGCCCGAGCGGTGAGGACGCGCGCCTGCTCACCGCGGGCCAGTCCCTCGACCGCCACCGCGACGCGTCCGAGGCCGCCGCCGCGGCGGCCCAGGCCGCCCGCACGCCCCGCATCGCCCCGGCCACGGCGTACGCGCTCGGCGTCCTCCACGCCGACCAGCGCCACGAGGTGGAGGCGGCGCGGTACGCGTTCCAGCACGACTGGCGGCACAGGACCGTCCGCCCGGCACCGGCACAGTGACCCGCGAAGGGACGGCGAGCCCCGCATGAGCACTCCCGAGGACACCACCGTCCACGCCGCCGGCTGCGTCCTGTGGCGCCTCGCCCAGGGCACCGGCGAGCCGCAGCTCTGCCTGGTCCACCGGCCCAAGTACGACGACTGGTCGCACCCCAAGGGCAAGCTCAAGCGCGGCGAGGACCCGCTCGCCGGCGCCCTGCGCGAGGTGGCGGAGGAGACGGGGTACACCGCGGTGCCCGGCCCCGGGCTGCCCACCGTGCGCTACCTGGTGGACGGCCGCCCCAAGGAGGTCCGGTACTGGGCGGCGGAGGCCGTGTCGGGCGACTTCGCCCCGAACGACGAGGTCGACCGCATCGTCTGGCTGCCGGCCGCTGCCGCCCGCACCCGCCTCACCCAGCCCAGGGACCGCGACCTGCTCGACGCGCTGCCGCTCGCGCTGCGCCGGGACGAGGACGGCCCGCACGACGGGTGACCGGGACGCCCCGCACTCCGGGAGGAAGGGCCCGCACGAAGGACGCCCCGGGCCGGAAACGGCCCGCCCCGCCGGTGCCCCGGGGCCGGAACGACCCCTACGACGGGTGCCCCGGGACCGCGTCGTGTCATCGACGTAAGCATTCCGTGACCTCACCGCACCGTCCACAGGGGTTCACCCCTCGTTCATTCACGCCCATCGGCGGCTTCACCTGATCTGCCTAATTTCGGCCGTAGACAGTCCTCGCACGCCGCCGGATTCAGGACGGCGGCTCCTGGAAGGAATTCCCTCAAGTGAAGCTTCAGCGCGTGAACCGGCGGGCCCTCGCTCTCGGTGCTCTCGCCGTCTCCGGCGCCCTGGCCCTCACGGCGTGCGGTTCCGACGACACCGGCGACGCCGGCAACGGCGGGGGCTCCGGCGCCACCACGGCCAACAGCAACATCAAGTGCGACGACGCCAAGGGCCAGCTCCAGGCCTCCGGCTCCTCGGCCCAGAAGAACGCGATCGACGCCTGGGTGAAGCAGTACGTCGCGGCCTGCAAGAGCGTGCAGATCAACTACAACCCCACGGGTTCCGGCGCGGGCATCACCGCGTTCACGCAGGGCCAGACCGCGTTCGCCGGTTCGGACTCCGCGCTGAAGCCCGAGGAGGTCGAGGCGTCGAAGAAGGTCTGCAAGGACGGTCAGGCCATCGACCTGCCGATGGTCGGCGGCCCGATCGCCGTCGGCTTCAACGTCCCGGGCGTGGACACGCTCGTCCTGGACGCCCCGACCCTGGCGCAGATCTTCGACAGCAAGATCTCCAACTGGAACGACCCGGCGATCGCCAAGCTGAACCCCGGGGCCAAGCTCCCCGACCTCAAGATCCAGGCGTTCCACCGCTCCGACGAGTCCGGCACCACGGACAACTTCACCAAGTACCTGAAGGCCGCCGCGCCGAAGGACTGGACGTACGAGCCGGGCAAGTCCTGGGAGGCCAAGGGCGGCCAGTCCGCGCAGGGCTCCTCCGGTCTGGCCGCGCAGGTGAAGCAGACGTCCGGCGCCATCTCGTACTTCGAGCTGTCGTACGCCAAGGACGGCATCAAGACGGTCGACGTGAAGACCGGGGCCGCCGAGCCGGTCAAGGCCACCGTCGACAACGCCACCGCCGCAATCGGCGCGGCCGAGGTCGTCGGCACCGGCAAGGACCTCGCGCTGAAGCTGAACTACACGCCGACCGCCGACAAGGCCTACCCGATCGTCCTGGTGACGTACGAGATCGCCTGTGACAAGGGCAACAAGGCGGAGACCCTGCCCGCCACCAAGTCCTTCCTGAACTACGTCGCCTCGGAGGACGGCCAGGGCCTGCTGGCGGAGGCCGGCTACGCCCCGATGCCCACCGAGATCATCACCAAGGTCCGCGAGACCATCTCGGGCCTGAGCTGACCCGAGTGCGGTCCGGTCTCCGCACGGGGGCCGGGCCGCACCGTCCGGTGCACCGCCGCCAGGAGCCCCCGCACGGGACGGCTCCGCCCGAGCCGCCGCGTACGACGGCTCCGCAGACCGGAGAACCCGATGGACATATCCACTGACCCCCAGAAGCCAGCAGCAGCCCCCGTACCCCACCAACCCCCGGCCGAGGACGACAGGCGCCCCGGGCGCGGCGCCGTCCGCCCCGGCGACCGGATCTTCGTCGGGCTCTCCCGCGGGTCCGGCATCCTGGTGCTGGTCATCATGGCCGCCATCGCGGCCTTCCTCACGTACCGCGCCACCCTCGCGATCAGCAAGGACGAGGCCAACTTCTTCACCAGCTTCGACTGGAACCCCAGCGGCGTCCCGCCGCAGTTCGGCATCGCGGTCCTGGCCTTCGGCACCGTCGTGTCGTCGATCATCGCCATGGCCATCGCGGTCCCGGTCTCGGTCGGCATCGCCCTGTTCATCACGCACTACGCGCCCCGCAGGCTGGGCGGCGCCATCGCGTACGTGATCGACCTGCTCGCCGCCGTGCCCTCGATCGTCTACGGCCTGTGGGGCGCGCTCTTCCTCGTGCCGCACATGGACGGGCTCTTCGGCTGGCTGGACGCGTACCTCGGCTGGACCGGCATCTTCGAGTGGAACGGCGGAGCGCCGCGCTCGCTGCTCACCGTGGGCGTCCTGCTCGCGATCATGATCCTGCCGATCATCACCAACGTCAGCCGCGAGGTCTTCCGGCAGGTCCCGCGCATGCACGAGGAGGCCGCCCTGGCCCTCGGCGCCACGCGCTGGGAGGTCATCCGGATGTCGGTGATCCCCTTCGGCCGCTCCGGCGTCATCTCCGCCTCCATGCTCGGCCTCGGCCGCGCGCTCGGCGAGACCATGGCCGTGGCCATGGTGCTCTCGCCGACCTTCGACATCAACGCCAGCCTGCTCGACCCGGGCGGCGGCACCTTCGCCCAGAACATCGCCAGCAAGTTCAACGAGGCGACCGTGATGGGCCAGGACGCGCTGATCGCCTCCGGCCTGGTGCTCTTCGTCATCACGCTGCTGGTCAACGGCGCGGCCCGCATGATCATCGCTCGCCGCAAGGAGTACTCGGGGGCCAACGCATGAGCAACGCAACCCTCACCCCCAAGAGCAGCGGCTCCCTGCGCGGCGCCACCCTGCCCACGTGGTTCCCCTGGGCGGTCGCGGCCGGCTCGGTCGTCGCCGGCCTCGGCATCAGCACCGTGGCCGGGCTGAACAGCAGCATCCAGTGGGCCCTGATCGCCGTGGTCCTCTTCGTCGGCGGCACCTACGCCATCTCGGCGCGCGTCGAGGGCGGCCGGCAGGCCAAGGACCGGGTGGCGACCAGCATGGTCTGGGTCGCGTTCCTCCTGGCCCTGATCCCGCTGCTCTCCCTGATCTGGGAGACGCTCAAGCGGGGCGTGCGGATCCTCGACGGCTACTTCCTCACCCACTCGATGGGCGTGGTCGCCGACAGCGAGCCCGGCGGCGGCATCTACCACGCCATCCTCGGCACCCTGGAGCAGGTCGGCCTCGCCACCCTGTTCTCCGTGCCGATCGGTGTGCTCACCGCGATCTACCTGGTCGAGTACGGTCGCGGCCGGCTCGCCAAGGCCGTGACCTTCTTCGTCGACGTCATGACGGGCATCCCGTCCATCGTCGCGGGCCTGTTCGTCCTCAGCCTGTGGGTGCTCATCCTGGACATGGGCCCCTCCGGCGTCGCCGGCTCGTTCGCCCTGTGCATCCTGATGATCCCCGTGGTCGTCCGCTCCACCGAGGAGATGCTCAAGCTCGTCCCGAACGAGCTGCGCGAGGCGTCACTGGCGCTCGGCGTGCCGAAGTGGCGCACGATCCTGAAGGTGGTCCTGCCGACGTCGGTCGGCGGCATCATCACCGGCGTCATGCTGGCCGTCGCCCGCATCACCGGCGAGACGGCCCCCGTGCTGCTGCTGGTCTGGGGCACCGACTTCATCAACGCGAACCCCTTCCAGGATCCGCAGGAGTCGCTGCCGATGTACATCTACCTGCAGTACAGCGCGGGCTCCGACGCGGCGTACGACCGTGCCTGGGCCGCGGCCCTGACGCTCATCGCGTTCATCATGATCCTCAATGCGGTGGCCCGCGGCATAGCCCGCTGGAAGGCCCCGAAGACCGGTCGCTAAGGCCCCGGACCGAAAGAAGCAGTGATTCACATGGCCAAGCGCATCGATGTCAGCGGCCTCAACGCCTACTACGGCTCCTTCCTGGCCATCGAGGACATCTCGATGACCGTCGAACCCCGCTCCGTGACGGCCTTCATCGGCCCCTCCGGCTGCGGCAAGTCCACCTTCCTGCGCACCCTCAACCGCATGCACGAGGTCACCCCCGGCGGCCGGGTCGACGGCAAGGTCATGCTGGACGACGAGAACCTGTACGGCGCCGGCATCGACCCGGTGGCCGTGCGGCGCGAGGTCGGCATGGTCTTCCAGCGGCCGAACCCGTTCCCGACCATGTCGGTCTACGACAACGTCGCGGCGGGCCTGCGGCTGAACGGCAAGTACAAGAAGTCCCAGCTCGACGACATCGTGGAGAAGTCGCTGCGCGGCGCCAACCTCTGGAACGAGGTGAAGGACCGCCTGAACAAGCCGGGCTCCGGTCTCTCCGGCGGCCAGCAGCAGCGTCTGTGCATCGCGCGCGCGATCGCGGTGGAGCCGAACGTCCTGCTCATGGACGAGCCCTGCTCCGCCCTCGACCCGATCTCCACCCTCGCGATCGAGGACCTGATCGGCGAGCTGAAGGAGCGCTTCACGATCGTCATCGTGACGCACAACATGCAGCAGGCGGCGCGCGTCTCGGACCGCACGGCCTTCTTCAACCTGGCCGCGGTCGGCCAGCCCGGCAAGCTGATCGAGATCGACGAGACGGAGCGCATCTTCTCCAACCCGTCGGTCCAGGCCACGGAGGACTACATCTCCGGCCGCTTCGGCTAGGCCGGATCCGGTCCCCTCGCGGTGCTGCATGGCGGTGCCACCGCGAGGCGCACAAGGGCCCGCCCCCGAAACGGGGGCGGGCCCATTGCCTTGCGGAGCTGCGCCTACAGGAACGCCAGATCCACCAGCCAGTACGAACACGCCGCCACCAGCGCGGCCGCCGGCATCGTGATGAACCACCCCAGGATGATGTTCTTCGCGACGCCCCAGCGCACCGCGTTGACCCGCTTCGTGGCTCCCACGCCCATGATCGCCGACGTGATCACGTGCGTCGTGGAGATCGGCGCGTGGAACAGGAACGCCGAGCCGAACATGATCGACGCGCCCGTCGTCTCCGCGGCGAAACCCTGCGGCGGGTCGAGCTCGATGATCTTCCGTCCCAGCGTCCGCATGATCCGCCAGCCACCCGCGTACGTCCCGAGCGACAGCATCAGCGCGCAGGCGATCTTCACCCACACCGGGATCGGGTCGCCGTAGTCCTCGACGTCGGCGATGACCAGCGCCATCACCACGATGCCCATGGTCTTCTGCGCGTCCTGCAGACCGTGGCCCAGCGCCATGCCCGCCGCCGACACCGTCTGCGCGATCCGGAAGCCGCGCTTGGCCTTGTGCGGGTTGGCCCGGCGGAACATCCACATGATCGCCGTCATGACGAGGTAACCGACGACCAGGCCGATCACCGGCGACACGAACATCGGGATGACGATCTTGTCGACCACGCCGTTCCAGTACACGGTCGTGCTGCCCGCGAGCGCCGCGCCGACCATGCCGCCGAACAGCGCGTGCGACGACGACGAGGGCAGGCCGAAGTACCAGGTGATGAGGTTCCACACGATGGCGCCGATCAGCGCCGCGAAGAGGATCCCCATCCCCTTCGAGCCCTGAGGCGTCTCGATCAGCCCCTCGCTGACGGTCTTGGCGACCCCGGAACCGAGGAAGGCGCCTGCGAGATTCATCACGGCCGCCATCGCGAGCGCCGCCCGGGGGGTCAGCGCCCGCGTCGACACGGACGTCGCGATCGCGTTCGCCGAGTCGTGGAAACCGTTGGTGTACGTGAAGAAGAGCGCGACCCCGATGGTCACGATCAATGCGAAGGTGTCCATGAAGGGGTCAGGACTCCTTGACGGCGATGGTCTCCACCGTGTTCGCCACGTGCTCGAACGCGTCCGCCGCCTCTTCCAGCACATCCACGATCTGCTTCAGCTTCAGCACCTCGATGGCGTCGTACGTGCCGTTGAAGAGGTGGGCCAGCAGCTTGCGGTGGATCTGGTCGGCCTGGTTCTCCAGCCGGTTGACCTCGATCCAGTACTCGGTGAGGTTGTCCATGGTCCGCAGGTTCGGCATGGCCTCGGCGGTCAGCTCGGCGGCCCGGGCCAGCACCTCGATCTGCTGCTCGACGCCCTTCGGCAGCTCCTCGACGTTGTAGAGGACGACCAGGTCGACGGCCTCCTCCATGAAGTCCATGATGTCGTCCAGGGACGACGCGAGGGAGTAGATGTCCTCGCGGTCGAACGGCGTGATGAACGAGGAGTTCAGCTGGTGGAAGATCGCGTGCGTGGCGTCGTCACCCGCGTGTTCGGCGGCCCGCATACGCTCTGCGATCTCGGCCCGGGCGGAAGCGTCCGCCCCGAGCAGTTCCATCAGGAGCTTGGAGCCCGTGACAATGTTGTCCGCGGACGCGGCGAACATGTCGTAGAAGCTCGTCTCCCTGGGGGTCAGACGAAAGCGCACGTGGGGTCCTCGGGGTGCATCGGTTTCGGTCAGGCTGATGCTAGGCGCATCATCCGGCCACGGCTAACGGGCCGTCCCCCAGTGTCGCCCATGAGGCAGGCTGATGAGCAGGGGGGCGACCCGGGGCCGTGCCCAGCGCTGCGACCAGGACTCCCCTACCCCGGAAAATTCGGTATCATATACCCAGTAGGGGTATACGTCGGCAAACTGCCCAACAGGAGGACGCGATGACGACCACCGAGGCCGGCGCAGGCGCGCCCTCCGCCGCCGTGGACACGGTGGAGACGGACGGCACGGACGTCGTCACGGACCACGACCGCGGCGTGCACGGCTACCACAAGCAGAAGAGCGAGCACCTCAAGCGGCTGCGCCGCATCGAGGGCCAGATCCGCGGCCTGCAGCGCATGGTCGACGAGGACGTCTACTGCATCGACATACTGACCCAGGTCTCCGCCTCGACGAAGGGCCTGCAGTCCTTCGCCCTGCAGCTCCTCGAGGAGCACCTGCGCCACTGCGTCGCCGACGCGGCCGTCAAGGGCGGTGCGGAGATCGACGCGAAGGTCGAGGAGGCGACGAAGGCGATCGCCCGCCTGCTGCGCACCTGAGTCCGGGGCCGGCTACTGGCCGGCGCCGGCGCCGCGCTCCTCGGCGACCCTGAGCACCTCGTCGATGCTCTCCAGGCTGAGCCGTCCCCGGGCTGCCGAGGCCGCGATGATCAGCTCTCCGCAGAGTTCTATCTCGGCGAGCGCCACGTGGTCCTGAACTGCCGTACCGCCGACCGGAGCCACGCGCGTCACCTCGTCTCTGCCGTCACCGGCTTCCTAGAGTAGGGAGCGGCCTACGCACCGCGCATGGCACGGAAGGGCTAGTTCTTGCCGTCCGTGCCTTCCTCCGCGCCACCGCCCGGCGTCCCACCGGCCTCCTCGGCGATCCTCCCGGCGTAGATGTCGTCCTCCTCGGGCAGCTGTACGCGCACGGCGGTGCCGAAGTCGTAGAGCAGTGTCGTGGAGGCGACGGCCACGGTGCCCGCGCCCTGCCCGTTCGCGAAGCTGAACCGGTGGCGGACCTTGCGGACGCGGCCCGCGTCGTCGAGATAGGCGTCGAACGGCACCTGGGCGGTGGCGAACCCCTCGGCCGCCGCGGCCAGCGCCGCCCTGTTCCCCTCCGAGGCGTCCCGCGCCGCCCGGGCGAGGTCGGCGGTCCCCCGGTAGTGCCGCACCGCGGTCCCGGCCACCTCGGTGCGCCCCACGTACGTCGCGGTCCGCGTGCCCCGCAGCACCTCGGCGGCGGCGAACGGGTCCGTCGCCCCACCGGTCACCAGGTTCCCGTCGGAGAGGGTGGCGGTCGCCACCCGCACCCACTTGTCGTCGGGCACGCCGGCGCCCCGGTTCTTCATGAACAGGGCGCCGGGCGTCAGCAGTTCGGTGATCGGCCGGTGCCCGCTCGTGCCCGCGGGGTCCTGCGGCAGCTTCACCTTCAGCCTGCCGAGCCGCTCGCGGAAGTCGTACACCCCCTCGCCGCGGATGGTCACCCGCGTCCCGCCGCTGGCCATCTCCATGGCCGTGCGGGCCTTCGAACTGCCGGCGGCCACCAGACGGTCCGCGGCCCCGTGGAGCACACGGACCGGATCACCGGACCGGGCGTCCTGCACGGCGGCCCCCTGTCCGGAGCACCCGGCCGCGGCCAGTCCCGCACCGACCACGGCCCCGGCCACGCAGGCCGCCCCCGCCCTCCTGCCCCGTCGCGCCCTCTCCCGCCCGCCCATCGCCACCTGCCCCAGCCGACACGGCCCGTCCCGGGCCCCCTGTCGTCCCGGTTAACGACGGGCGGGCGACCCCGGTAACGTGGTCCCGTGGCTCAGCCGGACGCTAGTGAAGCTCCCCAGGACATCCCGGAACACCGCACCAGCACGGTCGAACAGGGCGCCTTCTGCACGGCCCGCTGCACCTGCGGCTGGCGAGGCCCGGCCCGCAGAGCCAGAAGCCAGGCCCGCACAGACGCCCAAACCCACCCGACCCCGCCCTGACAACCCCCGCGCCCCGTCAACCGCGGGCAACCGTGCCGTCAGCCGCGGGCAATCGTGCCGCCAAGGGCGGCACGGGTGGGCGCGGCGGCACCCCGCCGGCACCGGGCCGCGCACCCCACCCCCGCGCACACCCTCCGCCCGCCACCCGGTCGGCCCCGCCCGTGGAACCCGCATGCCCACCTCCTCGTCTCCCCCCAAGACCCCCCACGGGCCCCCACGGGACGCGGAGACGCAGATGAACCGGCGCACCTTCCTCGGCGGCACCACAACCGCCGCCCTCGCCCTCACCACCGCCACGACCGCCTGCTCGGGCATCCCCCTCGACGCACCCCCGGGCGGAGACAAGAACCCCGCCCCCACCCACACCCCCCGCCTCACCCGCACGGCCACCTCCACCAGGCCGGCATCGACCCCCACCCCCGCCACGTGGACCGCGCTCGCCGCCTCCCTGGACGGCCTCCTCGTCCGCCCCGGCGACCAGCCCTGGCAGACGGCCCGTCAGCTCTACAACACCCGCTTCGACACCCTCCGCCCCACCGCCGTCGCCTACATCTCCCACCCCGGCGACATCCGCACCGCCCTCTCCTGGGCCCGCGCCCACCACGTCCCCGTCGCGATCCGCAACGGTGGGCACTCCTACGCCGGTTGGTCCTCCGGAAACGGCCGCCTGATCATCGACGTCTCGCGGCTCGACCGCGTCCGCACCAGCGGCAACCAGGCCACCGTCGGCGCCGGCGCCAAGCTGATCGACGTCTACCGGGCCCTGACCGCCAAGGGCGTGACCGTCCCGGCCGGCTCCTGCCCCACCGTCGGCATCTCCGGCCTCACCCTGGGCGGCGGTCACGGCGTCGTCTCCCGCGCCTACGGCCTCACCTGCGACAGCCTCATCCAGGCCACCCTGATCACGGCGGACGGCAAGCAGCTCACCGCCGACGCCACCGCCAACAAGGACCTGTTCTGGGCCCTGCGCGGCGCCGGCAACGGCAACTTCGGCGTCGTCACGGAGCTCCGCTTCCGCACCCGCCCCGCGCCCCAGGCCGTGTCGGCGTATCTGACCTGGCCCTGGGCGAAGGCCGCCGCGGTCGTCCGCGCCTGGCAGGAGTGGGGCCCGGGCCAGCCCGACGAGATCTGGTCGTCGCTCCACCTGGAGGCCGGGCCCCGCGGCACCCCGACCGTGTCGGTCTCCGCCTTCTCCCTCGGCACCTACGGCGAGCTGCAGAACGCGGTCGACCGCCTCGCCGCCCGCATCGGCGCCTCGGCGAGCAACGTCTTCCTGAAGCGCCGTTCGTACGAGGCGTCGATGGAGGTGTACGCCGGCTGCTCGTCCTTCGCGACGGACGCCCGCTGCCATCTCCCCGGCGCAACGCCCGGCCGGTCGCCGCAGGGCGCGCTGCACCGCGAGACCTACGCGGCCCGCTCCGACTTCTACGACCGTTCCCTGCCGCCCGCCGGCGTCCGGGCCCTGCTGTCCCAGGTCCGCCCGGTGAGCGGCGGCACCACCAGCATCGCGTTCACGGCGCTCGGCGGGGCGGTGAACCGGGTCGCGCCGACGGCCACGGCGTTCGTGCACCGCCGGTCCCGGATGCTGGCCCAGTACCTCGCCTCCTGGCGGCAGGGCACGAGCGGCACGGCGGCCCAGTCCTGGCTGGCGTCCGCGCACGGTGCCATGCGCCCGTACGCCTCGGGCGCCGCGTACCAGAACTACGCGGACCCGACCCTCAAGGACTGGCGGCGGGCCTACTACGGAGACGCGGCCCCGCGCCTGGCGAAACTCAAGCGCCAGTACGACCCGGACCGCGTCTTCACCTACCCCCAGGCTCCGTAGTCCTAGGCGGCGAGGTCCCGCTCCTCCGCCCCGGCGTTCTCCTGCCGGGCACCCGGGATCACGGAGCGCCCCGCTTCGCTTCGCCCCCGCGCACTGACCAGCCATCCCGCCCGCGGCGACCGCTCCACGGCCTTGACGAGCGGCGTCAGCAGGGCCATGGCGACCGGCGACAGCAGCAGCGCGACGGCCGTGCCGAGGGCGAAGCCGCCGATGACGTCCGTCGGGTAGTGCACACCCATGTAGACCCGGGCGAAGCCGCCGAACAGGGCCAGCACGATCGCGCCGATCCCGAACTTCCGGTTGGCGACGAACAGCGCGACGGCCAGCGCCATCACGAGCGTGGCGTGGTCGCTGACGAAGGAGAAGTCGTCCTTGCCGGAGACGAGCACCTCGAGCCCCTCGTGGTCCTTGAAGGGCCGGGGCCGCTCCACGAAGCCCCGTATCGGCACGTTGACGAGTACGGCGATGCCGGCCGCCAGCGGCGCCCACACCAGCGCGGCCACGGACGAGGCCGCGTCCGCGCCGCCCCGCCGCCGCACACCCCACCAGCACCACAGCACCAGCAGCACGATCGCGAACAGCAGTCCGTACTCACCGACGAACTCCATGACCCGGTCGAACCAGTGCGGCGCGTCCTTGGCCAGTCCGTTGATGTCGTAGAGCAGCTCGACGTCGGGGTTCGACCCGGATTCGGCGAGTCCAGCCATGGTGCTGCGGCCCCTTCGTCATGTCCTCCGGCGCACCTTGCGCACGCCTCTCCTGCCACCCCCGTGGTCGTAGATCCGCCCGCTCTCCTCGTGCGCCGCACACCTACACGACAACAGGAACGCACGGTCCCCGTTGATACGTTCCACGCTCCACCGAATGATCACGCAGACGTTATCGAAGAGAGATACGTCATCGCAGCTCAGGGGATGGGTTCACGCTCGGTTCACACCGTCGTGGGCAACGCTTTCGCGCCATCTTCGGTCACCCGGGTCGCACCGAAGTAGTCGGGCGTGTCGACCGGGTCGAACCGGATCACGGCCCCCGACCGCGGCGCGTCGATCATGTACCCGCCGCCGACGTAGATCCCCACGTGCCGGATGGCCCGGGAATTGGTCAGGTCGTCGGAGAAGAAGACCAGGTCCCCCGGCAGCAGCTCGTCCCGCGCGGGATGCGCCCCCGCGTTGTACTGGTCGTTGGCGACCCGGGGCAGCTTGATCCCGACACTCTCGTACGCGGCCTTGGTCAGCCCCGAGCAGTCGAACCGCCCGCCCTGGTCGGCGGTCCCGTTCCCACCCCACAGATAGGGCGTCCCCAGCTTCTTCTGCGCGTACGCGATGGCCCCGGCGGCCTGCTCGGAGGGATCGACCCGCGTGGTGGGCGCGGCGAAGCTCTTCTCCAGCGTCGTGATCACCTTGACGTAGTTCTGGGTCTCCTTGTACGGCGGCACACCCTGGTACTTGATGACCGCGTAGGCGCCCGCATTGTAGGACGCCAGCATGTTTTCGGTCGCGTTCCCGGGAACGTCCTTCACGTAGGACGCGAGGGAGCAGTCGTACGACGCCGCGGACGGGATCGCGTCCGCCGGGTCCCACACGTCCCGGTCGCCGTCCCCGTCCCCGTCGATGCCGTGCGTGGCCCACGTCCCGGGGATGAACTGCGCTATGCCCTGCGCGGCCGCCACGCTCCGGGCCTGCGGGTTGAACCCGCTCTCCTGGTAGAGCTGTGCGGCGAGCAGCGCGGGGTTGATGGCGGGGCACAGATTGCCCCACTTCTGCACGAGCCCCTGATACGCCGCCGGCACGGACCCCTTGGCCAGGTTCTTGACCCCGCCGCCCACACCGCCCGCGAGGTTCCCGGCGACGATGTAGACCCCGACGACCAGCAGCAGCACGAAACTGACGCCCAGTCCGACTGCGGCGCCGCCGATGAACCACACTTTGCGCACGGCCCAACCCTTCCCCATCCGACCGGTCCCCAGGCCACGTCATCCGAGTGTGACGCTATTTCACCTGGCCCGCAGGGCACTCGACTCGACGCGGGCGCGCCCCCACCGGAGCGGCGGAGCCGCAGGAGTGGCCGACGACGGACCGCGCGGCACATTGCGGACCCACCTCATTGCCCACCGTGACGCAGCGTGATACACAGAGTGACGATACGAATCTTTGCATACCGGTCCGCGCCACCCTACGAGGGTCCGGCGCGGTCCGGTGGCAAGCTATTCCTACGAAACCCGCCAATCAATGACGCCAAGTCGACATACGACGGCGCCGTTGTCGGCGACAATGAGGCCTGACCTCTGCACGAAGGCAGAGGGCGCGGAACTACCCAACAGGGGCGGTGACTTACATGCTCTTTGCGGCCGACGAGGGAGACATCAACACCATCATCGGAGGGATCGCTCCGGACTGGGGCCCCTTCGGCAGCCTGGGCAACGAGGCGAAGGTGATGATCGAGGTGGTGATGGCCGTCGCCATCCTTCTCTGTCTGGGCATCGCCATCTGGGGCGCCGCCAAGCAGCGCATCGGTGCCACGGCCCTCCGGGACACCTTCAGCGCCGAACAGGGCAAGGGCCTCATCATCGCGGGCCTGACGGGCGTGTTCATCATCGGCTCGCTCGGCACGCTCTTCACCATCGTGTACGGCATGGCCGTGTAGGCGGGCGCGCGGTCCACCGGCCCCGCCGGGCGCGCCCGGCTCCCCCTCCATCCCACCCGCCCGTCGTGCCCACCGGCTGAGGTTGCGTTTCCCTGATGTCCAGTCACCACACCGCGCCCGAACGGGAGCCAGCACCGCTACCGTCATACTTCTACGGCATGGGGTACGAGGTGTTCCCGCACGACGTCGAGGGGGCGTACGCGGCATGAGTCTCGGAGACGACCACCAGTCCTCCGGCGGTTACGGCGGCACGGGCCAGACACGGACGCGGCTGCCCGACAACGGCGGCGACGCCTACGGAGGCGCCCGCCGCGGTGGACGCACGTCCTCGCGGAGCCTGGTCACCGTGGTCGGCGTGGTCGTCCTGCTGATCGCCGCGATCGCCTTCGCGAACCGTGGAGGAGACGATTCCGCGGGCTCCGACGAGGCGACGACCGGCGACAAGCCGAAGACCTCGGCGACGGCGCCCTCCGGCCGGCAGCCGACGACCACGAAGACGGCCGGCATCCCCACGGGCTTCCCCCACGACCAACAGGGAGCCCAAAGCGCAGCCGCGAACTACGCGGTAGCACTGGGCTCCGACGGGATGTTCAACACAGCCCGCCGTCACGAGATCGTGCAAGCCATCTCCGACCCCGGGTCCGTCAATCAACTCCAGACAGGCTTCGACGCTGACTACTCGGCGAGCTTCCTGCAGAAGATCGGCCTCGGTGAGGACGGTAGAGCACCTTCGGGCAGCACGTTCGTCAATCGCACGCTACCTGCCGGCACCAAGGTCACCGCCATCAGCGACAGTGCAGCCACAGTCGAGGTGTGGTGCAACGGTCTTTTCGGGCTGGCGGGTGAGAAGACGACCAACCCGGTGACGAGCAGTTGGTTCACCGTCGTCATGAAACTGAAGTGGAGCGGCAACGACTGGAAAGTCCTCGAGACCAGTCAGAAAACCGGCCCGACCCCCGTTCCGGGGGACAGCCCAGTGTCCGGGGCCGATGAGATGAGCAAGGCGGTCCAGGAATTCGGAGGCTTCAGCTATGCCCGGTAGCCGATACCGCACGCTCCAGCTCACCGGCTTGGTGCTCGCCACACAGACAGCTGCTGTCCTGGGGGCGACGCACGCCTTCGCCGATCCCACTCCGACACCGACGAAGTCCGAGGATCCCTGCTCGCTCATCGCCGGCCCCGCCAAGAAGTACTGCGAGCGCGGGGAATCCGGTGGTGGTTCCACCGGAGGTACCGGTGGGGACGCCCCCAGCCTCACCTCCACCCTCGACCCCCTCTCCTCCCTCGCCAAGGGCTGCGCCGACGCCGCGTCCTGGACGATCGACAAGCTCAGTGCCGCCGTACAGGACACCGCGAAGGTCGACTTCACCAACCCGAAGTTCCTCCAGCAGTACGCCGTCGTCTTCGCCGCGTCGACGATCCTCACGCTGCTCCTCTGGCTCCTCGCGGTGGCGAAGCGGGCCGTGCGCGGCGTCCCCCTCACCACCGCGCTCTCCGAGGCCATCGGGTTCCTCTGGCTCACCGTCCTGGCGTCGGCCTTCACGCCGCTCATCCTCTACACGGTCGTCTCCGCCACCGACGGCGTCACCGACGTCCTCGCCAAGGCCACCGGCGACCAGACGGACACCTTCTTCGGCACCTTCTCCGGCGCCCTGAAGAAGGGCGAGGACATCGGCGGCGGCCCGATCATGCTGATCGTCGTCTCCCTGGTCTCCATCCTCGCCGCCGGCATCCTGTGGCTGGAGCTCGTCATCCGCGCCGCCCTGCTCTACGTCGGCGCCCTGCTCGGCACCGTCGTCTACGCCGGGCTGGTCGACAAGAACCTGTGGGGCCACGTCCGCCGCTGGGCCGGGATCATGATCGCCGTGATCCTGGTCAAGCCCGTCATCGTCATCGTGCTGGGCCTCGCCGGTGCCCTGTCCGCCGACGACGGCCCCGACGCCTTCTCGGCCGTCGTCTCCGGCCTCGCGATCATCCTGCTGGCCATCTTCGCCTCCGCGATGATCTACCGCTTCGTGCCCGGCTTCGGCGACGAGCTCGCCGGCTCCCGCAACAACCGCATCATGCAGGGCGCCGAGGGCAAGGCCGCCGCCGTCATCAGCTCGCCGGCCAACCTCGTCGCCCAGGGCATCAGAACCCACAGCACCCGGAACAACGGCAGCGGCGGAGGCGGGAGCCAGTCCAGCTCCTCCGGGTCCCGCCCCTCCAACCCCGCGTCCGGCGGGGTCGCCGCGCACAGCTCGCGCCCCTCGAACGGCGGCGGAAGTGTCCCCTCCGTCGCACCCGCACCGCGCTCCGGCAGCCCGGTGAACACGCCCCATGCCAGTAACACCCGCAACAGCGGCACCAGCAACAGCTCAGGAGGTGACGGGCGTTGACGACCGAGTCCCACATGTCCCATCCGGTCACGCCCCGCCGTACGTATCTGATCGGCCGCGCCCGGCCGAACGCGATCGTCGGCCGCAACCGCGAGACCGGCGAGATCGCGCTGATCATCGCGGGCGCGTTCCTCGGCATGATGTGCGGTCTCCTCGTCCCCGTCCTGACCCTGCGCATCGTGCTGCTCATGGGCTTCCCGATGATCGCGCTGGCGGCGGTCTACGTGCCGTACAAGCACCGCACGTTCTACAAGTGGTTCGAGATCAACCGCAGCTTCAAGCGGACCCTGCGCAACGGCACCACCTACCGTTCCGGTGCCGTCGAGGCCGGCACCCGGCTCGACGGCCGGGAGATCGAGGTCGGCCCGCCGCCCGGCATCGGCCGCATCACCTGGCTGGCCGCGCCCTTCGGGCCGGACGAGATCGCCGTGCTGCTGCACGCCGACCGCAAGACCGTCACGGCCGCGATCGAGATCGAGGGCCCCGGCGTCGGCCTGCGTGACTCCGAGGACCAGGAGGCCCTCGTCGACCGCTTCGGCACGCTGCTCAAGCACGTGGCCAACGGCGACGGCTTCGTCACCCGCATCCAGATGCTCGCCCGCACCCTCCCGGCCGACCCGGACGCGCACGCCAAGGACGTCGCCCAGCGCGGCGACGACAAGGCACTGCCGTGGCTGCAGCAGTCGTACGACCAGCTCCAGTCCATGGTGTCCACCAGCAGCGAGCAGCACCGCGCCTATCTCATCGCCTGCATGCACTACACGCGCGAACTGGCCGCCGAGGCGCACACCATGGCCCGGGCGGCCCGCGCGCAGAACGGGCGCAAGGTGGACCGGGACGCGGGTCTCGCGGTCGTGATGGCGCGCGAGCTGACCGACATCTGCTCGCGCCTCCAGGAGGCCGACATCCGCGTGCGCCAGCCGCTCGGCCAGGGCCGGCTCGCCTCCCTCATCCACTCCATGTACGACCCGGACCACCCGATCGACCACATCCAGGCGATGACCAAGCGCAACGCCTGGCCGGCCGAGCTGGACGCCATGGAGCCCACCTACCTCCAGGCCAAGACGCGCGAGTCCTCCACCCGCGCCCCCTGGTGCCACGCCACGGCGTGGGTCAAGGAGTGGCCGATGACCCCGGTGGGCGTGAACTTCCTCGCCCCGCTGCTCGTGCACACCCCGGACGTCATCCGGACGGTCGCCGTGACGATGGACCTCGAACCCACCGAGGTGGCCATCGAGCGCATGCTGACCGAGAAGACGAACGACGAGGCCGAGGCCTCCCGCGCCGCCAAGATGAACCGGACCGTCGACCCGCGCGACATCGCCGCCCACAGCCGCCTCGACCAGCGCGGCGAGGACCTCGCCAGCGGCGCGGCCGGCGTCAACCTGGTCGGCTACATCACCGTCTCCTCCCGTTCCCCCGAGGCGCTCGCCCGCGACAAGCGGACGATAAGGGCCTCCGCCGGAAAGTCGTACCTGAAACTGGAATGGTGCGACCGTGAGCACCACCGCGCCTTCGTGAACACACTTCCGTTCGCCACCGGCATCCGAAGGTAGGGGCTGAGCCTGATGCGGGACCCGCTGTCCGTCCTCACCGACGCCTTCACGTCTTTCCTGTTCGGGAAGGTCGAGACGACCCGCCTCCCGGTCCGCACCTCCACGGGCCAGGCACAGGCCGTCTACCTGCCCACCGCCGCACCGGGCCTCGGCGACTCCGGCGTGATCATCGGCCGGGAGGTCTACTCCGGCAAGGGCTACATCTACGACCCCTTCCAGCTCTACGGCCAGCAGCTTCCGGCCCCGCACTGGCTCGTCCTCGGCGAGTCCGGCAACGGCAAGTCGGCGCTGGAGAAGACGTACGTGCTGCGCCAGCTCCGCTTCCGCGACCGCCAGGTCGTCGTCCTGGACGCCCAGGGCGAGGACGGCGTGGGCGAGTGGAACCTGATCGCCGAGGAGCTGGGGATAACTCCCATCCGGCTGGACCCGATGGCCGCCCTGGACCACGGCATCCGGCTCAACCCCCTGGATCCGGCGATCACCACGACGGGGCAGCTCGCCCTGCTCCGCACGATCATCGAGGTCGCCATGGGGCACGGCCTCGACGAGCGCTCCGGCTTCGCGCTCAAGGTCGCGCACGCCTACGTCAACGAGACCATCGTCGAGCGCCAGCCCGTCCTGACCGACATCGTCGAGCAGCTCCGCCACCCCGAGCCGGAGTCGGCCGAGGCGATGAACGTCGACATAGACGACGTACGGGCCTGGGGCCTGGACGTGGCGCTGGTACTGGACCGGCTCGTCGACGGCGACCTGCGCGGCATGTTCGACGGCCCGACGACCGTCGGCATCGACCTCGACGCGCCGCTCATCGTCTTCGACCTGTCGCACATCGACCGCAACTCCATCGCCATGCCGATCCTCATGGCCATCGTCGGCGTGTGGCTGGAGCACACCTGGATCCGCCCCGACCGGAAGAAGCGCATCTTCCTGGTCGAGGAGGCCTGGCACATCATCAACAGCCCCTTCGTGGCGCAGCTGTTCCAGCGGCTGCTGAAGTTCGGGCGCCGGCTGGGTCTGTCGTTCGTGGCGGTGGTGCACCACCTGTCGGACGTCGTGGACGGCGCGGCGGCCCGGGAGGCCGCGGCCATCCTCAAGATGGCGTCGACACGGACGATCTACGCCCAGAAGGCCGACGAGGCCCGGGCGACCGGCCGGGTGCTCGGCCTGCCCAGGTGGGCGGTGGAGATCATCCCCTCGCTCACCCCCGGCATCGCGGTGTGGGACGTCAACGGCAATGTCCAGGTGGTCAAGCACCTGATCACCGAGACCGAACGCCCTCTGGTCTTCACGGACCGGGCGATGACCGAGTCCTCGGCCGACCTCGCGGACGACGCCCTGCGCGCCGCCGAGCTGGAGGCGGAGGAGCGCGCGGCGGCCTTCATGGAGCAGCACATCGGCGACTCGTCCGAATCGACGGTGGCGTAGGCGCGGCGGGAGGGACCCATGAGACCGGACGACCGCCGCGACCAGCGGCCCGGGCAGCAGGGGGGCATTCCCGACGGCCTGCTGGTCGGCATACTCGCCTTCCTCCTCGGCATGACCCTGCTGGTGTGGTCGGCGACGGGCCTCGCCGGCCTGTTCGCCCACGGTTCCTGGCCCGCCGGCATCACCTTCGCCGGTACGCCCCTGGCCATGCGCCACCTGATCGCCGAGCCCCACGACATCACCGGCGCCTGGCCGGACGCTCCCGCGGAGGGCCTCTCCGGATACGGGCTGTTCTGGGGGCTGCTCATCGGCCAGCTGATGATCCTCGTGGTCCTGGCCGTGTTCGTGATGGGCACGGTGGCCCGCTGGAGGGCCGTTCGGCAGCGGCGACGGGCCGCGCAGTCACCGGCGGGCCAGGTGCCACCGCCCCCCGTTCCCCGCACGCCGTCCGGACCGTCGCAGGCGGCGGGGCCCGTACAGGCCGCGGGGCCCGTGCAGCCCCCGCCGCCCGGCCCGACCGCCCCGGCCTGGACCCCGGCCCCGTCGGCGCAGGCACCCGCGGAGCCGCCCCGCCACGAGGTGCCGCCCCCGAGGACCGCCCCGGAGCCCGCACCGGCCGACGCTCCGCAGGCCCGGCCGGCGACGGAGCGGACGCCCACGGCCTCCCCCCTCGACGGCGGACACGGCGGACGGGAGAAGATCCTGCTGGGCACACGGGAGAGCCGCCGCTCCACCGCCGCGCAGGCCGTGAGCGACGCGGACGGTCCCGCCCTCGTCGTCACGTCGAACCCCGCCCTGTGGCAGGACACCAAGGACGCGCGCGCCAAACTGGGCCCGGTCCTCCTCTACGACCCCACGCACCTCTGCGACACCCCGGCCCGCCTCCACTGGTCCCCCATCGCGGGCTGCGAGGACAAGCCGACGGCGGTGGCCAGGGCGACCGCGCTCCTCACCCCGGTCCGGCCCACCGCACGGCTCGACCAGGCCGTCAGCGACACCGCCACCACGCTCCTGCGCAGCTACCTGCACGCGGCCGCCGTCGACGGCCGCACCATCCGCCACGTCCACCGCTGGTCCCAGGGCGGCCAGATCCAGGACGCCGTACGCATCCTCCGCACCAACCCCAAGGCCGCCCCCGGCGCGGCGGGCGAACTGGAGGCGGCCCTCACCGCCCATCCCGAACGCCGGGACATGGCTCAGCAGCTGACCACGCGTGCTCTGGCCGCCCTCTCCGTGGTCAACATCCGCGAGGCGTGCACTCCCAACCGAACTGATGCCCTCGCCTTGGATTCCTTCGTCCACGAACAGGGCACGCTTTACGTGGTGGGGGAATCCATCGAGGACCCCCGGACGAGCCCGGGCGCCATGCCGCTGCTGACGGCGCTCGTCTCCAGCGTGGTCGAGCGCGGCCGGCGCATGGCCGAACGGTCATCCTCCGGTCGGCTCGACCCACCACTCCTGCTCGTCCTGGACGACGTCGCCGCCGTGGCCCCGCTGCCCCAGCTCCCCGAGCTGCTGGCCACCGGCGCGGACCGGGGCATGCCGGCCCTGGCCCTGCTCCGGTCCCGGGAACAGGGCCGCGCCCGCTGGCCGCACGACGAACTGCCGGTGTAGCGGGACCGGAAGCGCGGAGGACCCGGGGCGGGGGCCGCGGGAGCGGGGGATCAGCGTTCGACGGCGAACTCCAGCTCCATCTCCTCCGGCCGACCCGCCAGCGGCACGGTCCGGCCGCTCGGCGCGAAGCCCGCCTTGAGATAGAAGCCCTGGGCCCGTCCGTTGTCCTCGTGCACGATCAGCCGCACCCGTTCGGCCCCGGCGGCCCACGCCCACTCGAGACCGGCGTCGAACAGGGCCTTGGTCAGCCCGCTCCCCCGCCACTCGGGCCGCACGAACACGCCGACGACGTGCCCCTGCCTGCGGTCCACGGGGAGACCGGCCCAGTCCGTCGTCCCGGCCTCCTCCATCAGCACGGTCAGCGTGCCGAGCCACTGCCCGCCCGGCCCCTCCGCGACGATCTGCTGCGCCTCGGACGCCCCCTCGGCGGCACCTGCCGCCCTTTCCTGCCAGTAGGCGTCCGACCGGCCCACGGCGTCGTCGTGGGTCTCCAGGAAGGCCAGGTGCGCGACCGGGTCCCGCAGCGCGCGCAGCCTCAACTCCTTCACGGCGGGCCATTCGTCGGCACGTATGGACCGGATCACGTAGTCACCGGGAACCGAGGCACTCATGCGGCCACCGTAGTACCCCGGTACCACGCCCCTCACCTCATATACGGTCCCGGACGGACGCCCGCCGCGCCGGCGGGCCCGATCATGGTCGGATGGAGCCCGTGGGGGAAGAGCGAGCGGCCGAGCCGCTCACCGAGTACGTGCAGCGCGTGAACCGGCGGGTGCGTGCGTTCGACCGACGCCGACCGCTCGTGTGGGACCTCCATGTCACCGGCTTCTGGGTGACGGCCGCCCTGATCGACTACGCCGGCGGAGGCTGGCGCAGCGTCGCCCAGGACCCCGGCGTCCCCGGCGGTCTCGTCCTCGCCCTGAGTCTCGGCCTCTCCGTCCCCCTGCTCTGGCGTCGTAGTCACCCCCGCGCCGCGCTCCTCGCCGTGGCTCCGGTCGCCGTGGTGAACACCTGGACGGGCGCCGCCCTCCAGGTCTCCCTGCTGCAACTGGCCCTGCTCTTCCACATCACCCTGCGCCTGCCGCTGCGCAACCTGTGGTGGGCCACGGTCCTGATGACCGTCCCGACGTGCGTCACGCTGGTCCGGTACGGAGAGGAGGTGGGCCCCTGGAACCAGCAGGTCGGCTCGCAGTTGCTGTCCATGGGCGTGGTGGCCCTCATCGCCGTCACGGTCCGCACCCGGCGCAACTACACCGAGGTCCTCGAGGACCGTGCCCGCCGCCTGGAGATCGAGCGCGACCAGCAGGCCCAGCTCGCGGCCGCCGCCGAACGGGCCCGCATAGCGCGGGAGATGCACGACATCATCGGCCACAACCTCTCCGTCATCACGGGCCTCGCCGACGGCGGCCGGTACGCCGCCGCCAAGTCCCCGGAACGCGCCGCCCAGGCCCTCGACGCCATCGGCACCACCAGCCGCCAGGCCCTGGGCGAACTGCGCCGCCTCCTCGACGTCCTGCGCGACGAGGAGAAGGAGCAGGCCGAGCTGGCCCCGCAGCCCGCCCTCACCGACCTCGACCGGCTGGTCGACGGTGTCCGCAAGGCCGGCCTGCCCGTCCGCACCTCCGTCAAGGGCGACGCCTCCCTCCCACCGGGCCGTCAACTCGCCCTGTACCGCGTCATCCAGGAAGCCCTCACCAACACCCTCAAGCACGCCGGCCCCGACGCGACCGCCCGGATCGACCTCGCCTACGGGGCCGGTGGCGCCGTCAGCCTCACCGTCACCGACACCGGCCGGGGCGGCCCGGCCCCCGCACTCTCCGACGGCCGTGGACTGACGGGGATGCGGGAGCGAACATCCCTGTACGGCGGCACACTTGAGGCCGGCCCGCGCCCGCGCCCCGACCGGGGCTGGCGTGTTCACCTGTACCTACCGGAGGAACCCCCGCAGTGACGACCGTCCTCATCGCCGACGACCAGCCCCTTCAGCGTTTCGGTTTCCGGATGCTCCTGGAGAGCCAGGACGACATGACGGTGGTCGGCGAGGCCGCGGGCGGCGCGGAGGCCGTCCGTCTGACGGCCGAACTCCACCCCGACGTCGTCCTCATGGACGTCCGCATGCCGGGTCTCGACGGCATCGAGGCGACCCGCCGCATCGTGGCCGCCGGCCACCGCACCCGGGTGCTCATCCTCACCACCTTCGATCTCGACGAATACGCCTATGCCGGCCTGCGGGCCGGTGCCTCCGGTTTCCTGGTGAAGGACGCCCAGCCGGAGGAGCTCCTCTCCGGCATCCGCGCGGTGGCCACGGGCGACGCCGTGGTGGCCCCGAGTCTGACCCGCCGTCTCCTCGACGCGTACGTACACCATCTGCCGGCCGGGACCGCGGCCGATGCCCCGTCCGACGACGCCTCCCACCCGCGGCTGGCCTCGCTCACGGACCGCGAGCGCGAGATCCTCATGGTCATGGGCCAGGGCTGGACCAACACGGAGATAGCGCAGCGCCTTCATCTGGCCGAGTCGACGGTGAAGACGCATGTGGGCCGCATCCTGGCCAAGACGGGCTCCAGGGACCGTGTCCAGGCGGTGATCCTGGCGTACGACACGAAGCTGGTGCAGCCGTCCTGAAAGGGCCCTGAAACGCAGAAAACCCCGCACCGTGAGGTGCGGGGTTTTCCCAATATTTGTTCGGCGGCGTCCTACTCTCCCACAGGGTCCCCCCTGCAGTACCATCGGCGCTGAAAGGCTTAGCTTCCGGGTTCGGAATGTAACCGGGCGT
>NZ_JBHXFL010000023.1:48460-107831 GCF_042724095.1 Streptomyces sp. NPDC127100 | reverse complement strand
CCCTTCGACGTCGCGTGGCTCAGGCCAGGCGATGCATCCAGCCGTGCGTGTCCTCGGCGGTGCCGCGCTGGATGTCGAGCAGCGCGGCGCGCAGGCGCTGCGTCACCTCACCCGGCTCGCCACCGCTCTGCTGCCACTCCGCACCGGCCCGCTTCACCGTGCCGACCGGGGTGATGACGGCGGCCGTGCCGCAGGCGAAGACCTCGGTGAGGGTGCCGTTCTCCGAGTCACGCTGCCACTGCTCCACCGAGACGCGGCCCTCCTCGGCCTTGTAGCCGAGGTCGCGGGCGACGGTGAGCAGGGAGTCGCGGGTGACGCCCTCCAGGATGGAGCCGGTGAGGGACGGCGTGACGATCCTGTCGCCGTACACGAAGTACAGGTTCATGCCGCCGAGTTCCTCGACCCACGTGCGCTCGATCGCGTCGAGGTAGCAGACCTGGTCGCAGCCCTTCGCGGCGGCCTCGGCCTGCGCGAGCAGCGACGCGGCGTAGTTGCCGCCGGTCTTGGCGTCGCCCATGCCGCCGGGGACGGCGCGGACGCGGTCCTCGGAGACCCAGATGGAGACCGGCTTCACGCCGCCCGGGAAGTAGGCGCCGGCCGGGGAGGCGATGACGATGAAGAGGTACTCGTTGGCGGGCTTGACGCCCAGGCCGACCTCGGTCGCGATCATGAAGGGGCGCAGGTAGAGGGACTCCTCGCCGCCGTGCGCCGGGACCCAGTTCCGGTCCTGGCCCACCAGCGCGTCGCACGCCTCGATGAACGTCTCCACCGGCAGCTCCGGCATGCCGAGGCGGCGCGAGGAGGCCTGGAAGCGCTGCGCGTTCTTCTCCGGGCGGAAGGTGGCGACGGAGCCGTCGGGGCGGCGGTAGGCCTTCAGGCCCTCGAAGATCTCCTGCGCGTAGTGCAGGACCATGGTGGCCGGGTCGAGGGAAAGGGGGGCGTACGGGACGAGCTGCCCGTCGTGCCAGCCGCGCCCCTCCGTCCACTTGATCGTCACCATGTGATCGGTGAAGTGGCGGCCGAACCCCGGGTTGGCCAGGATCGCCTGCCGCTCGGCGTCGGAGAGCGGGTTGGCGGACGGCTTGAGCTCGATCGTGGGCGTCGTCATGGGCTGATGTCCTTCACCGGTTGTCGTGACGGGCCGCGTTCACGCCCGTACGGCCGGTGGCCGGTGCTAGGACGTCCGAGCATTCCCTCATGTCGCGGCTTCGCGTCCGATTATCGCGCGCGGGCTGCGACGGATGAAACAGGGTGAATGCGGCCCAGGGTTCGATGGTCGCACCCGGCGGACGCAGGAGAAAGCCGCCGGGCGCCTTGTGTGGGGGACCCGACGGCTTCGAAAGGGTGGGGATCGAATGGCGCGACAGGTCAGCCGGCTACTCGTACGGCGAGCGCGTCGCCGATCTCGGAGGTGCTGCGGGCGGGCTTGCCGACACGCTCGCCGAGGTCGGCGGCGACGGCCTCCTCGATCCGGGTCGCCTCGGCCTCGTGGCCGAGGTGGCGCAGCAGCAGGGCGACGGACAGGACCGTGGCGGTCGGGTCGGCCTTGCCCTGGCCGGCGATGTCGGGCGCGGAGCCGTGCACCGGCTCGAACATCGAGGGGAACTCGCCGGACGGGTTGATGTTGCCGCTCGCGGCGACGCCGATGCCGCCGGAGACGGCCGCGGCGAGGTCGGTGATGATGTCGCCGAAGAGGTTGTCGGTGACGATCACGTCGAAGCGCTCGGGCTGCGTGACGAGGTAGATCGTCGCCGCGTCCACGTGCATGTACTCGGTGGTGACCTCGGGGAACTCCTCGGCCACCTTGTTGAAGACGTCGGTCCACAGGTGACCGGCGAAGGTCAGCACATTGTTCTTGTGGATCAGCGCCAGCTTCTTGCGCGGGCGGGCCTGGGCGCGGGCGAAGGCGTCGCGGACGACGCGCTCGACACCGTAGGCCGTGTTGACGGAGACCTCGGTGGCGACCTCGTGCTCGGTGCCCTTGCGGATGGTGCCGCCGTTGCCCGTGTACGGACCCTCGGTGCCCTCGCGGACGACGACGAAGTCGATCTCCGGCTGGCCGGCGAGCGGCGTGGCGACACCGGGCAGGAGCTTCGACGGACGCAGGTTCACGTGGTGGTCGAAGGCGAAGCGGAGCTTGAGCAGGAAGCCGCGCTCCAGCACTCCGGAGGGCACCGACGGGTCGCCGATCGCACCGAGCAGGATGGCGTCGTGCGCCTTGAGGGCGTCGAGGTCGGCGTCGGTGAGGGTCTCCCCGGTGGCGTGGTAGCGCCGGGCGCCGAAGTCGAACTCCCTGGTCTCCAGCTTCACATCCTGCGGAAGGACGGCGGAGAGGACCTTGAGACCTTCGGCCACGACCTCCTGGCCGATGCCGTCACCCGGGATCACTGCGAGATTGAGGCTGCGAGACATGACCGCACCCTACCCCTCGTCCCACGGGATGACATGCGGCGTCCGGCATGCGGACACCGCATGCGCGGATCCGGGCCCGGCCCCTGCTCAGTGGCCGGTGGAGCCGCCGTTGTCCCGGCGGTCGAGGGAGCGCTGGAGGGCGGCGGCCGCGTTCTTGCGGTCGGAGTCGCTCGTACGGGAGGCGTGGCGGACTCGGCGGCGGACGGTCGTCTCGGCCATGGGGGATCGACTCCTTCGACACAGATGGCACGGATGCACGGATGCGGAGTGCGGAAAGGGACTTCGAGACGCCGGAAGGGGCGGGGAGCCGTGGGCCGCAGGGGTTGCCTGCACGGGGCCCGGCTCACGACCGCCATTCGCTTGATCGAGCGAGACGTTCGGCTCCTACAAAACTAGGGGAGCCGGGAGCGTCTGTCTGCACAATTACTCGGACTTCCTACTATCTGAGACGGCGAATCGAGACGCACGGCGCCGACCTGGGGTTTCACCGGCCCGCACGCCGGTCGGACAGGTGTGCGCCGACGGCCGGTCCGCCGTGTCGACCACACGGCTGATCCTTGGGCGCGGCGTGTGGCGCCGGGCGTCGGACGGGGAACGGGTGCGGGCATGACCGACACGGCCAAGGCACTTCTCGAGGGCGGCCCGCAGGACCTGCCCGAGCGGATCGTCCCCGTCCCGCCCACCGGCGACGACGTGAAGATCGAGCTGCGCAACGGCTACGAGCACTTCCGGCGCGCCGACCGCGACGCGGACACCCCGGAGGGCCGGCTGCCGGTGTACGAGTGGTGGGAGCGGACGGAGATGCCCGGCTAGCCCGGCCCGTCCACCGGCGCCGGACAGCCCGACGGGCCAGGTCGGAGGACCTGGCCCGTCGGGCGTTCGCGTGCGGGTGTCAGCCCATGTGCGGGTAGGTGTAGTCGGTCGGCGCGACCAGCGTCTCCTTGATGGCGCGGGTCAGGGTCCAGCGCATCAGGTTCTGCGGGGCACCGGCCTTGTCGTTGGTGCCCGAGGCACGGCCGCCGCCGAAGGGCTGCTGGCCGACGACGGCACCGGTCGACTTGTCGTTGATGTAGAAGTTGCCGGCCGCGTAGCGCAGCTTCTCCATCGTGTACGCCGCCGCCGCGCGGTCGTTGGAGATGACCGATCCGGTGAGGGCGTAGTCGGAGACGGACTCCATCTGGGTCAGCATCTCGTCGTACTTGTCGTCCTCGTAGACGTGCACGGCGAGGATCGGGCCGAAGTACTCGGTGCGGAAGACCTCGTTCTCCGGGTCGGAGCACTCGATGACGGTCGGGCGGACGAAGTAGCCGACCGAGTCGTCGTAGGAGCCGCCGGCGACGATGGTGCAGGCGTCGTCCGCCTTGGCGCGGTCGATGGCGGCCTTGTTCTTGGCGAAGGACCGCTCGTCGATGACGGCGCCGATGAAGTTCGACAGGTCGGTGACGTCACCCATGGTCAGGTAGTCGACCTCGGCGGCGAACTCCTCCTTGAACCCGTCGTTCCAGATGGACGCCGGGATGTAGGCGCGGGAGGTGGCGCTGCACTTCTGGCCCTGGTACTCGAAGGCGCCGCGGGTCAGGGCGGTCTTGAGCACCGCGCGGTCGGCCGACGGGTGGGCGACCAGGAAGTCCTTGCCGCCGGTCTCGCCGACCAGGCGCGGGTAGGTGCGGTACTTCTCGATGTTGTTGCCGACCGTCTTCCACAGGTGCTGGAAGGTCTTGGTCGAGCCGGTGAAGTGGATGCCGGCGAGGTCCCGGTGGTTCAGGGCGACCTCGGAGACCTCCAGGCCGTCGCCGGTGACCAGGTTGATGACGCCCTTGGGCAGACCGGCCTCCTCCAGCAGCTCCATGAGCAGCACGGCGGCGTGGGTCTGCGTCGGGGACGGCTTCCAGACCACCACGTTGCCCATCAGGGCCGGGGCGGTGGGCAGGTTGGCCGCGATGGCGCTGAAGTTGAAGGGCGTGATCGCGTAGACGAAGCCCTCCAGCGGGCGGTGGTCCATGCGGTTCCACACGCCCGGCGAGTTGGCCGGGGGCTGCTCGGCCAGGATGTTCCGCGCGTAGTGGACGTTGAAGCGCCAGAAGTCGACAAGCTCGCAGGGGCTGTCGATCTCGGCCTGCTGGGCGGTCTTGGACTGGCCGAGCATGGTGGAGGCGGCGATGGTCTCGCGCCACGGGCCGGACAGCAGCTCGGCGGCGCGCAGGATGATCGCCGCGCGGTCGTCGAAGGACATGGCGCGCCATGCCGGGGCGGCGGCCAGGGCGGCGTCGACCGCGTCCTGGGCGTCCTGCCGGGTGGCGTTCGCGTACGTGCCCAGGCGGGCCTTGTGGTTGTGCGGCTGCACGACGTCGAAGCGGTCGCCGCCGCCCATCCGCTTGACCCCGCCGATGGTGCAGGGCAGGTCGATCGGGTTGTCGGCCAGCTCCCTGAGCTTGGCCTCCAGCCGGGCGCGCTCGGGCGAGCCGGGGGCGTAGCCGTGCACCGGCTCGTTGACGGGGGTGGGGACCTGGGTCACAGCGTCCATGGGTTCCGGGACTCCTTGACTTGAGCGGTTTCGAGCTGTGGCGCGGGCTCGGCCTGTGGTACTCAGCCCTTGCTGACCATCGAGCGGACGAAGAAGCGCAGGTTCGCCGGCTTCTCCGCCAGACGGCGCATGAAGTAGCCGTACCAGTCGGTGCCGTACGCGGTGTAGACACGCATGCGGTGGCCCTCGGCGGCCAGTCGCAGGTGCTCGTCGCTCCGGATGCCGTACAGCATCTGGAACTCGTACTCGTCGAGCTTGCGGCCGGCGGAGCGGGCCAGCTCCTGGGCGATGGAGATCAGGCGGGGGTCGTGGGACCCGATCATCGGGTAGCCCTCGCCCTCCATCAGGGTGCGCAGGATGCGGACGTACGCCTTGTCGATCTCGTGCTTCTGCTGGTAGGCGACTTCGGCGGGCTCCTTGTAGGCGCCCTTCACCAACCGTACGCGACTGCCGCTGTCGGCGAGGCGGCGCGCGTCGGCCTCGGTGCGGAAGAGGTAGGCCTGGATGACGCAGCCGGTCTGCGGGACGTCCTTGCGGAGCTCCTCGTGGATGGCGAACATCGAGTCGAGGGTGGTGTGGTCCTCGGCGTCCAGGGTGACCGTGGTGCCGATCTCGGCGGCGGCCTCGACGACCGGGCGGACGTTCTTCAGGGCCAGCTCGTGGCCGCCGTCCAGCGCCTGGCCGAACATCGACAGCTTCACCGACATCTCGGCGCGGGTGCCGAGGTCCAGCGGCTTGAGCCGGTCGATCAGCTCCAGGTAGGCGTCCCGGGCGGCCTCGGCCTGCGCGGGGTTGGTGATGTCCTCGCCGACGACGTCCATCGTCAGCTCCAGGCCGTTGCCGGTGAGGTCCTGGATGATCGGCACGATCTCGTCGACCGTCTCACCGGGGATGAACCGGTCGACGACCGGCTTGGTCACCGGCGCGGCCGAGACCAGACGTCGCATCCTGTCGCTGCGCGACGCGGCGAGAATCACGGGACCCAGCACGGGGCACCTCCACTTACCAAGCAACACAAGGCCGTTACCCGACGATTCGGGAACGGCACGGAGAACCACCGTGAAATCTAAGGACCTCCCCGATCGTCGGCCATCGACAGCTGTCACGCATCCGTGCCACGGATCTCAGACAGATGTATGAAGGACGCGCGCAAATGCGGCAGAATGCCCAGCGTGACGTCGGATTCCAGAGGTCCCGCGGCTTCCCGGGGCGACTACCAGGAGCTGGTCGACGAGGTCTCCGAGCTGCTGGGCGCGCCGGCGACCCTGGAGAACCGCGACTTCGAGCTGATCGCCTTCGGCGCCTACGACAGCGAGGGGGAACTGGACCCCTCCGCCCTGGACCCGGTGCGCACCCGCTCGATCCTCACCCGCCGTTCGACGGCGGCCGTGCGGGCGTGGTTCGAGGGCTTCGGCATCACGCGGGCCACCGGCCCGGTCCGTATTCCGCCGACCCCGGAGGCGGGGGTGTACCGGGGGCGGACCTGCCTGCCCGTGCGGCACCGGGGCGTCGTCCTCGGGTACGTCTGGCTCCTGGACACCGATCCGGGTCCGACGGAGCGGCAGCTCGCGGCGGCCATGGAGGTGACGGCCCGGATCGGCGCGCTGCTCGCGGACGAGGCGCAGCACGGCGCCGACCTCAGCCGGGAGCTGCGGGCGGTCCTGACCGCCGAGCGCGACTGGCAGCGGGACATGGCCGTGACGGAACTGCGCACCGCCCTCGGCGCCCGCGCCGACACCCCGCACACGGTGGTGTGCGTGGCCCCCTGGCCGTCCGCCGACCCCGACGACGCGCCCTCGGTGCGCACGGTGCCGGGGGCGACGGCCCTGTGCACGGTGCCGTGGGCCGGCGCCACCGGGACGGCCCGGTCGCTGGCGCTGCTGGTCCGGCTGCGCTCGACGGACGTGCTGACCCCGGCGACGTCGGCGGCGGGGCGGCTGCTGGAGCGGGCGCGCGGCATGGCGGGGACCGGACCGGCCGCGGGGGTCGCGGCGGGGGTCGCCGCCCCGCGCGCCGGGCTGGGCGAGCTGGCGCAGGCCTGGTGGGAGGCGTCGGCGGCGGCCCGTGCGGCGCTGGCCGAGACCCGGTTCGGGCCGGTCGCCGAGTGGGCGTCCATCGGCCCGTTCCGGCTGCTCGCCGCGCTGCCCCCGCGGTCCGCGCACGACCCCGCCGTCCGGGCCCTGCTCTCCCCCGCCCACCGCGAGCTGGCCCGCACCGCCGAGGTGTACCTCGACCGCGCGGGCCAGGCCGGCCGTACCGCCGCCGAGCTGGGCATCCACCGGCAGACGCTGTACTACCGGCTCTCCCGCGTCGAGCAGCTCACGGGACTGGACCTGGACGACGGGGAGGACCGGCTGCTGCTGCACATGGCGCTCAAGGCCGGCCGGCTGTAGCGGCCTCGATCACCCGACGGAGGCCCTCGGTGAGGCGCCCGGCCTCCGGCGCGCCCTTCGGATCGAAGGTCCACTGCGCGATGAGACCGGTCATCAGGGTCACGTAGAACGTGCCGAGGGTGTCCGCCGTCTCGTCCGACACGTCCTCCTCACGGCCGCCCATGAGCAGGGGGACGAGACCGCGCCCGGCCTCCCGCTGGGCGCGCGCCAGGTGCTCGCGCACCTCGGGCATCCGGTCGCCCATGACCAGGACCTCCATGCTGAGGCGCCAGAGGGAACCGGGCTCCCGCATGGTTCCGATGATGTTGGACCACACCTCCTGGAACCGCTCGACCGAGCCGGGTTCGGTGCCGCTCAGGGCCGTCCCGTCGCCCACGAAGGCGTCCCCCACCCCCTCGACCAGGGCGACGTAGGCCTGCGCGAGCAGTGCGTCCTTCGAGCCGTAGTGGTAGCCGATGGACGCCAGGTTGGTCCCCGACTCCTTGACGATGTCCCGCGCGGTCGTGCGCGCGAACCCCTTCTCGAGCAGGCAGCGCTTGGCGCCCTCGAGCAGATCCTCACGGTGTCCCATGGCGCCACCCTACCCGCCTGTCCATACGTACGTCTTAAACGGATGTTCTAGACATGCGTTTAATACATGCGTACAGTCGCCTCCATGACAACGAACCCGCCCCGCGCCGGCCGCCGCGAGTGGACCGCGCTCACCGTGCTGATGCTTCCGCTGCTGCTGGTCTCGATGGACGTCTCCGTCCTCTACTTCGCGATCCCGGAGATCAGCGCGGACCTGGAGCCGAGCGGCACCCAGCAGCTCTGGATCTTCGACATCTACGGCTTCGTGCTGGCCGGCCTGCTGATGACGATGGGCTCGCTGGGCGACCGCATCGGCCGCCGCAGGCTGCTCCTCCTCGGCGCCGTGGCCTTCGGCGCCGCCTCCCTGCTCGCGGCCTACGCGCACACCGCCGAGACGCTGATCGCGGCCCGCGCGGTGCTCGGCATCGGCGGCGCCACCCTGATGCCGTCGACGATGGCCCTGGTCCGCACGATGTTCACCGACCCCGCCCAGCGGGCGAAGGCGATCGGGCTGTGGTCCGGTGTGATGACGGCCGGGATCGCGCTCGGCTCGGTGATGAGCGGCGTCCTCGTCGAGCACTTCTGGTGGGGCTCGGTCTTCCTGGTCAACCTGCCCGCCATGGCACTGCTGCTGGTCCTCGGCCCGGTGCTGCTGCCCGAGTCGAAGAACCCCTCCCCCGGCCGCTTCGACCTGCTGAGCGTGCCGCTGTCGATGGCGGCGGTCCTGCCCGTGATCTACGGCCTGAAGGAACTGCCCTCCGAGGGCTGGAACGTCCGCTACGTCGTCTCGATCACGGTCGGCCTGCTGTTCGCGGCGCTGTTCGTGCGGCGCCAGCGCACCGCGGCCTCGCCGATGGTCTCGCCCGCCCTCTTCCGCGGACACGGTTTCACCCCGGCGCTCGTCCTCAACACGGTGTCGGCCTTCGGGATGATGGGCTCGGCGTACTTCACCACCCAGTACCTCCAGTCGGTCCTGGACAAGAGCGCGCTGGAGGCCGCCCTGTGGAGCCTGCTGCCGTCGGTGCTCATCGGCGCCGCCGCACCGGTCGCCGCCCAGCTGGTCCAGCGTGGTGTCGAACGCGCCTACGTCGTGACGGCCGGCTTCGGCATCGCCGCCGGCGGCTACGGACTGCTGGCCCTGGCCGGCACGGACTCGCTGTGGCTGGTGCTGGGCGCGTGCGGCGTCCTCGCCGCCGGCATCGTCGTCGTGATGTCCCAGCTCACCGACCTGGCCCTCGGCTCGGCCCCGGTCGAGAAGGCGGGGGCGGCCTCCTCGCTGCTGGAGACCGGCACCGAGTTCGGTGGCGCCCTCGGCATGGCCGTCCTCGGCTCGATCGGCACGGCCCTCTACCGCGGCGGCATCCCGGCCGACGCCCCCGCCCCGGCCCGGGAGACCCTGGGCGGCGCGCTGGCGGTCGCCGCCGAACTGCCGGGGCGCGCGGGAGACGCCCTGGCGACGGCGGCGCGCGAGGCGTTCACCGACGGCATGCGGGGCGCCGCGGTGGCGGCGGCGCTGCTGCTCCTCGGGGCGGCGGGACTGGCCGCCAGGGGGCTGCGGGGCATCAGGGTGCGGCCGGAAGCGGCCACGGAAAACGCCGGACAGACCGACACACTCAGTCCGTCCGGCGTTTGAGAAAAGCGGGGGTCCCGGGGGCGGCGGCCCCCGGGACGGTCACCTCAGACGAGGTTGACGGACCTGGCCGACGCGGCCCCGATCTCGGCGGAGACCTCCGCCAGGACCCCGGTGGGCACCGTGTCGTCGACGGTCAGCACCGCGAGGGCCTCGCCGCCGACGGTCGCGCGGGCGACCTGCATGCCGGCGATGTTGAGGCCCGCCTCGCCGATGATCCGGCCGACGGTGCCGACGACGCCCGGACGGTCCTCGTAGCGCAGCACCACCATGTGGTCGGCGAGGGCGAGGTCGACGTCGTACTCGCCGATGGCGACGATCTTCTGCACGTGCTTCGGGCCGGCCAGCGTGCCGGAGACCGAGACCTCCTGGCCGTCGGCGAGGGTGCCGCGCACGGTGACGACGTTGCGGTGGTCGGCCGACTCGGAGCTGGTGGTCAGGCGGACCTCGACACCGCGCTCCTGGGCGAACAGCGGGGCGTTGACGTAGGACACGGTCTCGTCGACGACGTCCTCGAAGACACCCTTGAGGGCGGAGAGCTCCAGCACCTTCACGTCGTGCTGGGTGATCTCGCCGTAGACCTCGACGTCGAGGCGGACGGCGACCTCGCCGGCCAGCGCGGTGAAGATGCGGCCGAGGCGCTCGGCGAGCGGCAGACCCGGCTTGACGTCCTCGGCGATGACACCGCCCTGGACGTTCACCGCGTCGGGGACCAGCTCACCGGCGAGGGCGAGGCGGACGGACTTGGCGACGGCGATGCCGGCCTTCTCCTGGGCCTCGTCGGTGGAGGCGCCGAGGTGCGGGGTGCAGACCACCTGGTCGAACTCGAACAGCGGCGAGTCGGTGCACGGCTCCTTGGCGTACACGTCCAGGCCGGCGCCGGCGACGCGGCCCTCCTTCAGCGCCGAGTACAGCGCCTCCTCGTCGACGATGCCGCCGCGCGCGGCGTTGACGATGCGGACGCTCGGCTTGACCTTGCGCAGGGCCTCGTCGCCGATCAGGCCGAGGGTCTCGGGGGTCTTGGGCAGGTGGACGGTGATGAAGTCGGAGACCTCGAGCAGCTCGTCCAGCGACAGCACCTTGACGCCCATCTGCGCGGCCCGCGCGGGCTGCACGTAGGGGTCGTAGGCGACGACCTTCATGCCGAAGGCCGACATGCGCTGCGCGACGAGGGCGCCGATGCGGCCGAGGCCGACGACGCCGAGGGTCTTCTCGGCGAGTTCGACACCGGTGTACTTGCTGCGCTTCCACTCGCCGTTCTTCAGCGCGGCGTTGGCCTGCGGGATGTTGCGGGCCGTGGCGACGAGCAGACCGCAGGCCAGCTCGGCGGCGGTCACGATGTTGGAGGTCGGGGCGTTCACGACCATCACGCCGGCCTTGGTGGCGGCGGAGACGTCCACGTTGTCCAGGCCGACGCCGGCGCGGGCGACGACCTTCAGCTTCTTGGCGGCGGCGATGGCCTCGGCGTCGACCTTGGTCGCGGAGCGGACCAGGATCGCGTCCACGTCGGCGATGGCGGGGAGCAGTTCGGCCCGGTCCGCACCGTTGCAGTGGCGGATCTCGAAGTCGGGGCCAAGCGCGTCCACGGTCGCGGGCGACAGCTCTTCAGCGATGAGTACGACAGGTTTCGAGCTCACGTGAGTCCTCACAAGTCCAATGCGGACGGCCGTCCCGACGGCCGCAGGCGGTGGAGGGTTGAGTGGCCGCGTGGAAGACGCACGACGCTGTGAGCCTGACGCGTATGTAGGCAGCAGTCTAGTGGCGTGGCGGGGGTCGTCCTGCGCCTCTGCGGAAGGATCACCCGTCCGTGGCTGGACGGGATGGACAACGCCGAGCCTACGACGTCGCCCCGGGCTCGCCGAGGGGCCGGAGCGGTGTGCTCCGGCCCCCGGCCGTGAGGCTTACGCCTCCTCGTCGACCCAGCTCATGAGCTTGCGCAGCTCCTTGCCGGTGGTCTCCAGCAGGTGCTCGGAGTCCTGCTGCTTGTACTCGTTGTACTTCTTCAGACCGCCGTGGTACTCGTCCATCCAGTTCTTGGCGAAGGTGCCGTCCTGGATCTCGGCGAGGACCTTCTTCATCTCGGCCTTGGTGGCGTCGGTGATGATCCGCGGGCCGGTGACGTAGTCGCCCCACTCGGCGGTCTCGGAGATCGACCAGCGCATCTTCTCCAGGCCGCCCTCGTACATGAGGTCCACGATCAGCTTCAGCTCGTGCAGGCACTCGAAGTAGGCGATCTCCGGCTGGTAGCCGGCCTCGGTCAGCGTCTCGAAGCCCGCCTTGACCAGGGCCGCGGTGCCACCGCAGAGGACGGCCTGCTCACCGAACAGGTCGGTCTCGGTCTCCTCGGTGAAGGTCGTCTTGATGACGCCGGCGCGGGTGCCGCCGATGCCCTTCGCGTACGACAGGGCCAGCGCGAAGGCGTTGCCGGTCGCGTCCTGCTCGACGGCCGCGATGCAGGGGACGCCGCGGCCCTCCTCGTACTGACGGCGCACCAGGTGGCCCGGGCCCTTCGGGGCGACCATGCAGACGTCCACGCCGGCCGGGGGCTTGATGAAGCCGTAGCGGATGTTGAGGCCGTGACCGAAGAACAGCGCGTCGCCGTCCTTCAGGTTGTCCTTGATGTGCTCCTCGTAGACCTGGGCCTGGATGGGGTCCGGGACGAGGATCATGATGACGTCGGCCTCGGCGGCGGCCTCGGACGGGCTCACCACGCGCAGGCCCTGCTCCTCGGCCTTGGCCTTGGACTTGGAGCCCTCGTGCAGACCGACGCGCACGTCGACGCCGGAGTCGCGCAGCGACAGGGCGTGGGCGTGGCCCTGGCTGCCGTAACCGATGACCGCGACCTTGCGGCCCTGGATGATGGACAGGTCGGCGTCGGCGTCGTAGAACAGCTCGGCCACTGGGTTCTCTCCTTGTGTGCAGGTGTTGCGTCCCACCGTATGCCGGTGAGGGGAAGGGAAGTCTCGGGGTCTCGGAATGCGGGCGGCCGGGCCTGGCGCCGGCCGCCCGCTTCCGTCGTTATGCGGACCGGTCGAGTGCGCGCAGCGAGCGGTCCGTGATCGAACGGGCGCCGCGGCCGATCGCGATCGTGCCGGACTGGACGAGTTCCTTGATGCCGTACGGTTCCAGCATCTTGAGCATGGCGGACAGCTTGTCGCTGCTGCCGGTGGCCTCGATGGTGACGGCCTCCGGGGAGACGTCGACCGTCTTGGCGCGGAAGAGCTGGACGATCTCGACGATCTGGGAGCGCGTCTCGTTGTCGGAGCGCACCTTCACCAGAACGAGTTCGCGCTGCACGGCCTGGGTGGGCTCCAGCTCGACGATCTTGAGGACGTTGACCAGCTTGTTGAGCTGCTTGGTGACCTGCTCCAGCGGGAACTCCTCGACGCTCACCACGATGGTGATGCGGGAGATGTCGGGGTGTTCGGTGACACCGACGGCGAGCGAGTCGATGTTGAAGCCGCGGCGGGAGAAGAGGGCGGCGATCCGGGCGAGGATGCCGGGCGTGTTCTCCACCAGGACGGAGAGCGTGTGCTTGGACATGATCTGCTTCCTTTACGGCTCTCAGTCGTCTTCGTTGTCGCCGAAGTCGGGGCGGACGTCGCGGGCGGCCATGATCTCGTCGTTGGAGGTGCCGGCGGCGACCATCGGCCAGACCATCGCGTCCTCGTGGACGATGAAGTCGACGACGACGGGACGGTCGTTGACGGAGTTCGCCTCCTCGATGACCTTGTCGAGGTCGGCGGGGTCCTCGCAGCGGATGGCGTAGCAGCCCATGGCCTCCGACAGCTTGACGAAGTCGGGGACGCGGGTGCCGCGGGCGTCGGGGTTGACGTCCTCGGGGCCGGAGTGCAGCACCGTGTTGGAGTACCGCTGGTTGTAGAACAGGGTCTGCCACTGGCGGACCATCCCGAGGGCGCCGTTGTTGATGACGGCGACCTTGATCGGGATGTTGTTCAGGGCGCAGGTGGTCAGTTCCTGGTTGGTCATCTGGAAGCAGCCGTCGCCGTCGATCGCCCAGACGACGCGGTCGGGCCGGCCGGCCTTGGCGCCCATGGCGGCCGGGACGGCGTAGCCCATGGTCCCGGCGCCGCCCGAGTTCAGCCAGGTGGCGGGCTGCTCGTACTGGACGAAGTGCGCGGCCCACATCTGGTGCTGGCCGACGCCGGCCGCGAAGATCGTGCCCTCGGGCGCGAGCTGACCGATGCGCTCGATGACCGCCTGCGGGGAGAGCGAGCCGTCCCCGGGCTGGTCGTAGCCGAGGGGGTAGGTGTCGCGCCAGCGGCTGAGGTCCTTCCACCAGGCGGTGTAGTCGCCCCGGTTGCCCTCGCTGTGCTCCTTCTGGACGGCCTGGACCAGGTCGGCGATGACCTCGCGGGCGTCGCCGACGATCGGCACGTCGGCCTCGCGGTTCTTGCCGATCTCGGCGGGGTCGATGTCGGCGTGGACGATCTTGGCGTGCGGGGCGAAGCTGTCCAGCTTGCCGGTGACGCGGTCGTCGAAGCGGGCTCCGAGGGCGACGATCAGGTCGGCCTTCTGCAGCGCGGTGACGGCGGTGACCGCACCGTGCATGCCCGGCATTCCCACGTGCAGCGGGTGACTGTCGGGGAACGCGCCGAGCGCCATCAGGGTGGTGGTGACGGGCGCTCCGGTGAGTTCGGCGAGGACCTTCAGCTCCGCGGTGGCCTGTGCCTTGAGGACACCGCCGCCGACGTAGAGCACGGGGCGCTTCGCGGCGCTGATCAGCTTGGCCGCCTCGCGGATCTGCTTGGCGTGCGGCTTGGTGACCGGGCGGTAGCCGGGCAGGTCCAGGGCCGGCGGCCAGGAGAAGGTCGTCTGCGACTGCAGCACGTCCTTCGGGATGTCGACGAGGACCGGGCCGGGGCGGCCGGTCGAGGCGATGTGGAACGCCTCCGCGATCGTCTTCGGGATGTCCTCGGCCCTGGTGACCAGGAAGCTGTGCTTGGTGATCGGCATCGTGATGCCGACGATGTCCGCCTCCTGGAAGGCGTCCGTGCCGATCGCCTTGGTGACGACCTGGCCGGTGATCGCGACCAGCGGCACCGAGTCCATGTTCGCGTCGGCGATCGGTGTCACCAGGTTGGTGGCGCCGGGACCCGAGGTCGCCATGCAGACACCGACCTTCCCGGTGGCCTGCGCGTACCCCGTGGCCGCGTGGCCCGCACCCTGCTCGTGACGGACGAGCACGTGGCGCACCCGGCTGGAGTCCATCATCGGGTCGTACGCCGGGAGGATCGTGCCCCCGGGAATGCCGAACACGGTGTCGACCCCGACCTCCTCAAGCGAGCGAATGAGGGACTTCGCACCCGTGACGTGCTCGGGGGCGGACTGTCCTCCGGATCGGGGCCGCGGCTGCGGGTGATGGGCCCCGGTGGCCTGCTCGGTCATCGGCATTCTCTTCTCGATGCTGAGGGTTTTTGCGAGGATTGGGCGATCTGCGGCTGCTGCTCGGCAGGTGCCTGTGCAACAAAAAACCCCTCGTGCCATAAGGCAAGCGAGGGGAGCGCGCCGGGTGTGGGTCGCGGGGAGTCCGGGTCGGTCCGGACGTCACCTGCTTCAGCCGACGCGCTTTCCAAGTACGAGAATTCGGGTGCGCATGGCACTGACCCTCTCCCCGGCACGCACCCACTGTCAAGTGGGTGGGACGGGCGTCTCAGCATGTGAGCGGAGGGCCGTACCACCTCCCAGGGCGACCGGCAGTGCGGAGCCGACGGCGCCGGTGAACACCCCCGCGCCGCCGCCCGCGTACACCGGTTCGGCCGGACCGTGCGGCACCGCGTAGTGGCCGGTTCCCAGCGCTCTACGCAACCGGTGCTCGTCCAGCGGCCCGGAGAAGGCCATGCCCTGACCGTGCGTGCAGCCCATCGCCCGCAGGGCGACGATCTGCTCGGGCACGTCCACCCCGTCGGCCACGGAGGTGAGTCCGAGGTCGCCGGCGATGCGCAGCAGCCCACTGGTGATCTTGTGCAGCCGGGCGGACTCGACGACGCCCTCGACCAGGCTGCGGTCCAGCTTGAGGACGTCGACGGGGAGCCGCCGCAGGGCGGTGATCGCCGCGTGGCCGCTGCCGAAACCGTCGAGGGTGATCCGGACGCCGACCCGCCGCAGGGCGTTCAGCCTGCGCTCCAGCTCGTCCAGGCCGACCCGCGGGTCGGTGTCGGACAGCTCGATCATCAGGGAGCCCGGCGGCAGCCCGTGCCGGGTCAGCAGGGCCTCGACGGAGCCCAGCGGCATGGAGCGGTCGAGCAGCCGGCGGGCGCCTATGCGCACGGTCACCGGCACGGACAGGCCGGCCGCCGCCCGCTCCGCGGCCTGCTCGACGGCCCTCTGGAGCACCCAGCGGTCCAGCTCGGCCGTCCTGTCGCCGTCCTCGGTCACCCGCTGGAACTCGGCGGGGGTGAACAGCACGCCCTGGGACGAGCGCCAGCGCGCCTGGGCGCAGACGGACGCGATCCGGCCGTCCGTCAGCGACACCACCGGCTGGTGCAGCAGCGCGAACTCGCCGTCGTGCAGCGCGGCCCGCAGCCGTCCGGCCAGCTCGGCCTTGCGTACCACGTCCTGCTGCATCTGCGGTCTGTACAGCTCGACGCGTCCCTTGCCGCCGGCCTTGGCGCGGTACATGGCGAGGTCGGCGTTGCGCAGCAGTTCACCGGCGCCCAGGCCCGGCTCGGCGAAGGCGACGCCGATGGAGGCGTTGACGCGGACATCGTTGCCGTCGATGAGGTAGGGCTGCGAGAGGGTGACTCTGAGGCGGTCGGCGAGCTCCAGGATGTGGCCCTCGCGCGCGGTGCGGTCGCGGGTGCCGTCCCCGGCGATCAGGGCGGCGAACTCGTCGCCGCCCAGCCGGGACGCGGTGTCCCCCTTGCGGACGGCCTCCTGGAGTCTGCGCGCGGCTTGGACGAGGAGTTCGTCGCCGGCCTGGTGCCCGATGGTGTCGTTGACCGCCTTGAAGCCGTCGAGGTCGATGAAGAGCACCGCCGTACCGCGCAGGGCGGCGCCCCGGTCGGAGACGCGGCGGCCGGACAGGGCCTGCTGGACGCGCCGGGTGAACAGGGCGCGGTTGGGCAGGTCGGTGAGCGGGTCGTGCTCGGCGTTGTGCTGGAGCTGCGCCTGGAGACGCACTCTCTCGGTGACGTCCCGGCTGTTGAAGATGAGGCCGCCGTGGTGCCGGTTGACGGTCGACTCGACGTTGAGCCAGCCGCCGTCCCCGGACCGGAAGCGGCACTCGATGCGCGTGGTCGGCTCACCGACCGGGTCGGCGGCGAGGAAGCGGCGCACCTCGTGCACCACGCAGCCGAGGTCCTCCGGGTGGATGAGCCCCGCCAGTTCGCTGCCGACGAGGTCCTCCGCCGGACGGCCGTAGACCCCGGCGGCGGCCGGGGAGACGTAGCGGAGGATGCCGTTGGGCGCGGCGATCATGATGACGTCGCTGGAGCCCTGCACCAGGGAACGGAAGTGATTCTCCTTCTGGGCCAGTTCCTGGGTGAGGGTGATGTTGTCCAGCAGCATGATGCCCTGGCGCACGACCAGCGCGAGCACCACCGTGCCGCAGGTCAGGAGCACCACCCGGTCGACGCTGCGGCCGTTGAGGACGTTGTAGAGGATGCCGAGGGTGCAGACCGCGGCGGCGAGGTAGGGCGTGAGCGCGGCCAGCGACCCGGCGATGGGCCGGGCGGCCGGATAGCGGCTGTGCTCCTCGCCCGGTGCCGGCGGGGGCTGGGGGCCGGGCACCGGACGCGGGCCCGGGGTGCGCCGGCCGGGCACGTGCTCGCGGACCACGCGGGTGGGTCCGCCGGACCCGTCCTCGTCCTGGGCCCGTCCCCGCCACGTCGCGGCCCAGGGGGCGTACGCGAGGAGCAGCGAGCCCGCGAACCAGCCGGCGTCGAGCAACTGGCCGGAGCGGTAGCTGTTGTGCAGCAGCGGCGAGGTGAACAGCGCGTCGCACATCACCGTCAGGGCCAGCGCGCCGATGGCGGTGTTGACCGTGGACCGTCCCACGGGCAGTCGCCGGAAGTGCAGCGCGAGCACCATGCTGATCAGGGCGATGTCGAGCAGGGGATACGCCACCGAGAGCGCGGCGTGCGCCACGCTGGAACCGCCCTCCGCCTTGGCCGCCTGGGCGAGGGCCAGGCTCCAGGCCAGGGTCAGCAGCGAACCGCCGATCAGCCAGGCGTCCAGGCCGAGGCAGATCCAGCCCGCCTTGGTCACCGGCCGCTTGGCCAGCACCAGCAGCCCCACGATGGCGGGCGGCGCGAAGCACAGGAAGAACAGGTCGGCGTAGCTGGGGCTGGGCACCGGCTGCCGCAGGACGACCTCGTACCACCCCCAGACCAGGTTCCCCAGGGCCGCCATCGCCGAGGAGAGGGCGAACAGGAGCCAGGCGGGCCGGAATCGGACCCGCCGCCGTCGGGCGTAGAGGAGGCAGGAGACGGCGGCGGCGCCAGCGGCGGCGCTCAGCCCGAAGTCGCCCATGACCGTCGCGACGTACTCGGAGCCCCAGCCGAAGGCGGAGCCCACGGCGTACCCCGCGCAGACCAGGGCCAGGGTGAGCTGGCGGACGAGGGCGGGCCCGCCGACGGCCGGCGTCGGCGCGGGCGTCGGGGGTTCGGACGCGGGCGGCGTCCGCGTCGCTCCGTCCAGCGTGGGTACGGTCGTGGGCGGACTCACCGGGGCCTCCCGGTCCGCGCCGCCGCGTCCCGCGCGGCGGGGCGTGCCTGGGGCGCCGCTCCCCGGCGGCCGCTGTGCCGGTGCTGGTGATGACCGCGCCGACCGTGACGGCCACCGTGGTGGCCGGGCCGGCCGCGCCTGGGCGTGGCCGTGCGCCAGGGTCGCCGGCGGCGGCTCCGCCGCGTCGGGTCGTTCGTCCATAGGCCGTGCATCGCCCGTCGCCCCCCTCACAGTCCGAGTTGTCCGTCCCCGGCGCCGAACGGTCCGCGGCGCATCCCCTGTCGGACGATACACCAGTCTCGTCACTCAGGGACATAGCTTCTCTACGCTCCGTGACGACCAGGGACTATGCGGGTACCCACCGCGCCCGGAAGGTCGCGGAGGGTGCCTGAAACGGATTACCCGCCCGTCGTCAGGATCACGTTGCGCAGCGGCTCGTGGTTCACGAATCGGGTCAACTGGTCCGCCAGCAACCGCTCGGCGCGCGGCAGGAAGGCGGACGTCGGCCCGCCGGCGTGCGGGCTGACGAGCACTCCCGGAGCCTGCCACAGGGGGTGGCCCGGCGGCAGCGGTTCGGGGTCGGTGACGTCGAGGGCGGCGGTGAGGCGTCCGCTCTCCAGTTCGGCGAGCAGCGCCTTGGTGTCGACGACGGGGCCGCGCGCCACGTTGACGAGCAGGGCGCCGTCCTTCATCCGGGCCAGGAAGTCCGCGTTCACGAGGCCGCGGGTCTCCTCGGTGAGCGGCGTGGAGAGGATGACGACGTCCGCTTCCGGGAGCAGGGCGGGCAGTTCGGTGAGCGGGTGCACCGGACCGCGCTCCGTGGTGCGGGCGGAGCGCGCGACGCGCGCCACCCGCGCGACCTCGAACGGCACGAGCCGGTCCTCGATCGCGGCACCGATCGATCCGTATCCGACGACGAGCACGTTCCGGTCGGCGAGCGCCGGCCGGAAGCCGCCGAGCCACTCGCCCCGGTCCTGCGCCCGTACGAAGTCGGGGACGCCGCGCAGCGACGCCAGGATCAGGGCCAGGGTCAGCTCCGCGGTGCTGGCCTCGTGCACACCGCGCGCGTTGCACAGGCGCACGCCCGCGGGAAGACGGGCGAGTCCCGGCTCCACGTGGTCGATGCCGGCGGAGAGCGTCTGGACGACCTGGACGGACCGCATGTGCGGCAGCGGACGCGTCCCTGTTCCGCTGGGCTTCATGTAGGGGACGACGTAGAACGCGCAGTCGGCCGGGTCGGCGGGGAAGTCCTCCTCGCCGTTCCAGTAACGGTAGGCGGGGCCCTCGGGAAGACCCTCGATCTCGTCCGGCGGGATGGGCAGCCACACGTCAGCAGTCATGTCAGGAGGCTATGTCAGGGCCGTGGAACGGCAGAGGTTAGGTTGGGTGGCCTGACGAGGGAGGGTCACGACCAGGTGGAGCGCAGGACGATCGGCGCGACGGCACTCGCGGTGGGGGCCGTCGGACTGGGGTGCATGCCGATGAACTGGGCGTACAGCGCGTCGCGGCAGCGGGGCGACGAGTCGGTCAGGGCGGTGCACCGGGCCCTCGACCTGGGCGTCTCCCTGCTGGACACGGCGGACATGTACGGCCCGTTCACCAACGAGCTGCTGCTGGGGCGGGTGTTGAAGGAGCGGCGCTCGGACGCGTTCGTGTCGACGAAGGTCGGACTGCTCGTCGGTGATCAGCACATCGTGGCCAACGGCCGCCCCGGCTATGTGAAGCGCGCCTGCGACGCCTCCCTGCGCCGGCTGCAGACGGACGTCATCGACCTCTACCAGCTGCACCGCCCCGATCCGGAGGTGCCCGTCGAGGAGACCTGGGGCGCCATGGCGGAGCTGGTGAGGGCCGGGAAGGTACGGGCGTTGGGGCTCTGCGCGGTCGGTGCCCGGTCGGCCCGGCGGCCGGGTGCGCGGCTGCACGACGCGACGGTGCGGCAACTGGAGCGGGTGCAGCAGGTCTTCCCGGTGAGCGCCGTGCAGGCCGAGCTGTCGGTGTGGTCGCCGGAGGCGCTGCGGACGCTGCTGCCGTGGTGCGGGAGCCGGGGCGTCGGCCTCCTCGCCGCGATGCCGCTCGGCAACGGCTTCCTGACCGGCACGCTGACGCCCGGGCAGGGCTTCGAACCGGAGGACCTGCGCGCCCGGCACCCCCGTTTCACCGCCGAGATGATGGCCGCGAACCAGGCGATCGTGGCCGGCCTGCGCCGGATCGCGGCCCGGCACGGCGACGAGGTCACGCCGGCGCAGGTGGCCCTGGCCTGGGTGCTGGCTCAGGGGCAGCACGTGGTGCCGGTGCCGGGGACCAAGCGGGAGTGCTGGGTGACGCAGAACGCGGGGGCGGCCTCGCTGCGGCTGACCGAGCGGGATCTGGCGGAGATCCGCGGGCTGCCGCCGGCGCAGGGCTCGTGGGACTGAGACGGTTCCCCGGGTACGGGATTCGGTGACCGGGGACCTGGAGGGGCCCGGCGGTGTATGACAGGGGAGAACCCGCCGCGTCGAAGGGACTCAGATCGTGCGACGTCGATCCGTGACGGCCGTGCTGGCCGCCGCCCTGCTGCTGACGGCCGGCTGCTCCTCCGACGGGGAGCCGTCGGGCGCCGAGGGCAGCGCCTCCGCGAGCCGCCCGGCGGCGGGGTCCTCGCCTCCGGGCCGGGCCGCCGAGGAGACCCCGCCCGCGAAGGGCTCGGTGAAGGTGGTCCGCACGGTCGCCACGGGCCTGAAGAGCCCGTGGGGCCTGGCGCCGCTGCCCGGCGGCGGCCTGCTGGTCTCCTCGCGCGACGAGGCCGTGATCACGCACGTCGACGAGAAGACGGGCCGCACGACGGAGCTCGGCGAGGTGCCCGGGGTGTCGCCGGCCGGGGAGGGTGGCCTGCTGGGCATCGCCCTGTCCCCCGACTACGCGTCGGACCACCTGGTCTACGGGTACTTGACCTCGGCCTCGGACAACCGCATCGTGCGCATGCTGTACGACGCGAAGAAGCCGGCGGGCCGGCAGCTGGGTGCCCCGGACACGGTGTTCAAGGGCATCCCCAAGGGTGTCATCCACAACGGCGGCCGGATCGCCTTCGGGCCGGACGGAATGCTGTACGCGGGCACGGGCGAGAGCGGCGAGAGGGGCCTGGCGCAGGACAGGAAGTCCCTCGGCGGCAAGATCCTGCGCCTGACGCCGGAGGGCGAGGCGGCGCCCGGCAACCCGTTCCCGGACTCGCCGGTGTACTCGTACGGCCACCGCAACGTGCAGGGGCTGGCCTGGGACTCCCGGCAGCGGCTGTTCGCCTCGGAGTTCGGGCAGGAGACCTGGGACGAGCTGAACGCGATCGCTCCCGGGGGCAACTACGGCTGGCCGGAGGCGGAGGGCAGGTCCGGCGACTCCGCCTTCCGCGACCCGGTCGCCCAGTGGCACACCGACGAGGCCTCGCCCAGCGGCATCGCCTACGCCGAGGGCTGCGTCTGGATGGCGGGCCTGCGCGGTGAGCGGCTGTGGCGCGTTCCGCTGCAGGGCACGCGGGCCTCGGCCGACCCGCAGGCCTTCCTGGAGGGCGAGTACGGGCGGCTGCGCACGGTGGCAGCGGCGGGCGGCGACAAGCTGTGGCTCGTGACCAGCAACACGGACGGCCGGGGCGACGCGAAGGACGGGGACGACCGGATCCTGGAGCTGGAGGTGTCGTGACCGGCGCCCGTCAGCCGTTCGGCCGGTCCTCGTCCGGCGGGTCCCCGGCGGTCTCCTCCGGTCCGGACTCCGGCTTCCCGGAAGGCGCCGGGTGGACGACGACCCTGCCCGACGCGAGGTCTATCGGGCCCCGGCCCGGATCGCCGTCGCCGACGTCCTCCCGGGTCAGTTCGAGCCGGTTCTGCTCGTCGCGGGTGTGCTTGCGGCCGGGGGCGAACAACTCGTCGAAAGCGTTGAACACGCGGCCTCCCTCGATCGGCGTCCTTCCAGCGTAAGCCTCAGCCCGCCGGATCCGGCGTGGGCGTCCCGGCCGGGAACAGCGCCAGCCGGTGCGCCAGGGCGGCCGCCTCGCCGCGGCCCGAGACGCCGAGCTTGGCCAGGATGTTGGACACGTGGACGCTGGCGGTCTTGGGCGAGATGAAGAGCTCCTCGGCGATCTGGCGGTTGGTGCGGCCGTCGGCGACCAGGCGCAGGACGTCGCGTTCCCGGCTGGTGAGACCGAGGGCGCCGGCCGGGTCGGCGGGCGCGGGGGCCGGATCGGCGGCGCGGCCGAGGACGAGCCCGGCGCGCTGGGCGAGCACGGTCACGGCGTCGCCGAGCGGGCGGGCGCCGAGGTGGCGGGCGACGGTGCGGGCGAGGCGGAGCAGTTCCGTGGCGCGGGCCCGCTCGTCGTCGCCGCCGGCGGTCAGCAGGGCGGCGGCCAGCCGGTGGCGGACGCGGGCGAGTTCGTAGGGCCGCTCCAGGGACTCGAACGCGGTGACCGTCTCCGACCAGTTCCGCGCGGTGTCCCGGCCGCGGGCGCGGTCGAGTTCGGCGCGCACCCACCGCTCGTGGGCGAACCAGACCGGGGCGCCCGTGGTGAGCGACTTGGCGGCCCGGGCGAGGCGGTCGAGCACCTCGGCGCGGCCCTCGGCGGCGGCCGGCGAGTCCTGTGCGTCGGCCTCGGCCTCGGCGGCGGCCAGCAGCAGGGGCCAGCCGTAGCGCTGGGTGCCGGGCGGGAAGCCGGCCGCCAGGGCCCGGTCGAGTTCGGTCCGGGCGTCGAGGACCCGTCCCTCGGCGGCGGCGAGGCCGATGGCGAGTGCGGCCAGCGGCAGGTGGTTCTGCGGCGTGGGGTTGTGCGTGCCGTAGGCGGCGCGGGCCTCGGCGAGCAGCCGGGCGGCCTCGGCCGTCTCGCCGCGGGCGAGCGCGACGACGGCCCGCTTGAGGCAGGCGCCGCCGCGCGGTGCCGGTCCCCGGCCCGGGGCCCCGGCGGTGAGCGCGGCCTCGATCGCCTCGTCCCAGCGGCCGAGGGAGATGAGGGACTCGGCGAGGTTGCCCCACACCCAGGCCTCGGACTCCAGCAGGCCGGTCCGGCGGGTGAGGTCGATGCCCTCGCGCAGGATGCCGACCGCCTCCTCGGAGCGGCCGACGCCCTCCAGGACGGAGGGCAGGTTGACATGGCTGCGGGCCACCACGATCGACTGCCCCTGCGCCACGACCCGGTCCCTGACCTGGTACATCTCGGCGAGACCCGCGTCGATGTGGCCGGCGTCGACCATCAGCCCGCCGAGGGTGAGCCGGGCGTTGAGCTCGATGTCGGCGGCGCCCACCATCCGCGCGTACTCCACGGCGCGTTCCGCGGCGGTCACGGCGTCCGGACCGGGGTGGTGGAGCATCGACCAGTTCGCGGCCATGGCCAGCACCTCGGCGTGCACCTTGGACGGCGGCAGGCCGCGGACCAGTTCCTGGGCGATGCCGAGTTCCCGCCGGCCGTCGCCACGGCCCTGGGCCTGCACCAGCAGGGAGCGCTGCGTCCAGAACCAGGCGGCGCGCTGCGGGTCCCGTCCGCTCGGCCGGCCGTCGGGGCCGGCGTCCTGCTCCTCCTCCAGCAGGCGCAGCGCCCGCTTGGTGATCTTCAGGGCCCGCTCGCGCTCGCCGCACAGCCGTCCGGCGACGGCTGCCTCGGCCATCAGGTCCAGGTAGCGCAGGGGCGCGGTCTCCGGGTGGCACCCGCAGGGCGGGTAGACCTCGGTGTGGTCGGCGGGACGCAGGGTGGCGCGTACGTCGTCGGGTACGGAGTCCCAGAGCTCCATGGCCCGTTCGAGCAGCCGGAGCTGCTCGGAGTAGGCGTGCCGGTGGCGGGCTTCCACGGAGGCGTCCAGTACGGCGGGCAGGGCCCGGGCCGGGTCGTGGGCGTGGTACCAGTAGCTGGCCAGGCGCATCACGCGCTCGGCGGCGGGCACCAGCGTCGGATCGGCGTCCAGGGCCTCGGCGTAGCGGCGGTTGAGGCGCGAGCGCTCGCCTGGGAGCAGGTCGTCGGCGACGGCCTCGCGGACCAGGGAGTGCCGGAAGCGGTAGCCGTCGCCGTCGGGCGCGGGGAGCAGGAGGTTGGCGTTCACGGCGGTGCGCAGTGCCTCGATGAGGTCGTCCTCGGCGAGGCCGGCGACGGCGGCGAGCAGCCGGTACTCGACGGTGGAGCCGCCCTCGGCGACGATCCGGGCGACCCGCTGCGCGCTCTCGGACAGGGCTTCGACGCGGACCAGGAGCAGGTCGCGCAGGGAGTCGGTGAGGCCGGTGCAGCAGCCCTCGTGGGCGGCGACGGCGAGCTCCTCGACGAAGAAGGCGTTGCCGTCGGAGCGTTCGAAGATCTCGTCGACCTGGAGCGGGTCGGGTTCCTGGGCGAGGATGCCGGCGACCTGGCGGCCGACCTCGTCGCGGGTGAAGCGGCCGAGCTCGATGCGGCGGACGGTGCGCAGGCGGTCGAGTTCGGCGAGGAGGGGGCGCAGCGGGTGGCGGCGGTGGATGTCGTCGGAGCGGTACGTGGCCAGGACGACGAGGCGGCCGGTGCGCAGGGTGCGGAAGAGGTAGGCGATGAGGTGGCGGGTGGAGGCGTCGGCCCAGTGCAGGTCCTCGAGGACGAGGACGACGGTCCGCCGGGCGGCGACGCGCTCCAGCAGGCGGGCGGTGAGCTCGAAGAGGCGGGCCATGCTCTCCTCGTCGTGCCGTCCGCCGCCGGCGCCCGGGGCGGTCTCGCCCAGCTCCGGCAGCAGCCGGGCCAGTTCCTCCTCCTGGCCCGCCGCGGCGTCGGCCAGCTCCCCGGGCAGTTCGCGGCGCAGGGCGCGCAGGGCGGTGGAGAAGGGGGCGAAGGGCAGGCCGTCGGCGCCGATCTCGACGCAGCCGCCGACCGCGACGACGGCGCCCTGCCGGCGGGCGCCGGTGGCGAACTCCTCGACGAGCCGGGTCTTGCCGACGCCCGCCTCGCCGCCGAGCAGCAGTGCCTGGGGCTCTCCCCCGCCGCCGGACGCCCGGGCGGTGTTCCCGCCCCCGGCGCGGACGAGTGAGTCGTGCAACGTCTCCAGTTCGCTCGCGCGGCCGACGAACACGGGACTGACGGACCTGGTCTCCACGCGCCCGAGCATCGCACGCGGGTCCGGCGCCGGGGCACGGGTTTTCGCCAGGTGGACGGTGACCGGCACGACGACGGGGAGGGAGGCCGTGCGGCCTCCCTCCCCGGTGCCCCTGTTCACGCGATGCCGGCGAACCGGTGCCGGCGCGGCCGGGACCTATGGCTCTCCGCCGGGGCGGCGTCCTGGCGGGCATCCCGGCGGGCGGCGCGGCGGGCGCGGACGGCCTCGCGGGCCAGCCTCGCCTGGTCGGCCCGGCGGACCAGTTCGGCGGCGCGGAGCTGCTGGACCTCGTACTCGTACATGCGGTGTCCCTTGGTGAGAGGTGGTGGCGTCGCTTCCTGCGATGCCTCAACCTTCGTCTCCCAGGGGGGTCTGCCACATCGGGCAGGTTCCGCATCTTCGGCGCCCGGGCGGGGCCTTAGACGCGGATGAGGGGCCTTAGGGCGCGCGCCGGGGGCGCGTGGTTGCCCTAAGACCCCTCACGGGCCGCGGGGATGTCAGCCCACGGACGGCACGGCCAACAACACGTCGGTGTATTTGAGCACGGCGAGGATCAGGCCGATCACGCCCAGCGCGACGCCGGCCCAGGAGACCGACTTGATCCACGCGGCCTGCGGCTTGCCGGGCGCGCCGAACGCGGGCCGGACCAGCACCACGACGCCGACGATCAGCGCGACCAGGGCGAACAGGCCGCCCCACAGCGCCGTGGCCTGCCAGGCGTCGCCGTAGCCCTTCTCGAGCATGGTCTGGACGTCGGAGGACTGGGTCGTCTCCAGCTGCCCGAAGACCGACTCGCGAGCGGAGGCCACGGTGCCGACCCAGCTCCCGGTGAGCGACACGACGCCCAGCCCGGCGGAGACGACGGCACCGGCGCCCTGGCCGACGCCCGTCGGGCCGTCCTTCTCGGCAACACCAGCGTCGGCGTCGGTTCTGTCCACCGCGGGGTCGTCGACCGCGGTGGCGTCACCGTCCGCGGCCGGGTTCTCGGTGGCGTCGGTCGCGGCCACCTCGTCCACCTTGTCCAGGTCGGTCCTGCCGGCGGTCTCGTCCACTGTGTTCGTTCCCATGCCTCGCACCGTACGGACGCTCTCTGAGAGGTCCCTTAATGATCGTTGTGAGCGTCCCGCGCGCGTGCCGCACGCCACTCGGGTGCGAGCACCGCCCACACCTCCGTGTCCTGGCGGACGCCCCGGTAGGGGAAGGTCTCGCGCAGCACGCCCTCACGCGTCATGCCGAGCCGCCGGGCCGCGTTGACACTGGGGGTGTTCGCGGACGACGCGTGCCATTCCACGCGGTGCATGCCGCGCTCGTCGAAGGCCCAGTCGATCAGGACGCGGGCGCCGCGGGCGACCAGGCCCCGGCCGGTCGCGGCGGGTTCCAGCCAGCAGCCGATCTCGCAGACGCCGGTGGCGGCGTCGAAGACCCGGTAGAGCAGCCCGCCGACGAGCGTGCCGTCGAGCCACAGCCCGTGGAGGAAGCCGCTGTCGGCGGCGTGCCGGTCGGCGTAGGCCTGGAGCACCTCGCGCGCGGAGTCGACGTCGGTGGCCTTCGCCCCGAAGGGGATGTGCTCGGTGATGAAGTCCCGGCCGCGGTCCAGGTGGGCCAGGAACTCCTCGGCGTGCCAGGTCTCCAGGGGGCGCAGTTCGGCTCCGTCGTCACCCAGTGATATCGCGTACATCCCGCTGCCGTTCCTCCTCCGCGAGGACGTCCGCCACCTCGGCGTCCGTCACCGCGGCCAGCCTCTCATGGGCGGCCCGGCACTCGGGCGGCTCGATGCTGATGCGCGGCAGGACGGCGTCCAGGCGGCGCGGCAGCCACCAGTTGGCGCGGCCGAGCAGGTGCATCAGGGCCGGCACCAGGAGGGTGCGCAGGACGAAGGCGTCCAGGGCGACGGCGGCGGCGAGCGCGATGCCGAACATGGCGATCACCCGGTCGCCGCTGAGGACGAAGGCGAGGAAGACCGAGATCATGATGACGGCGGCGGAGTTGATCACGCGGCCGGTCTCGGCGAGGCCGACCCGGACGGCGCGGCGGTTGTCGCCGGTCTCCAGCCACTCCTCGTAGATCCGGCTGACCAGGAAGACCTGGTAGTCCATGGAGAGCCCGAAGAGCACCGACACCATGATCACGGGCAGGAAGGGCTCGATCGGCCCCGCGCTGCCGAGGCGGAGCAGCTCGCTCCCCCAGCCCCACTGGAAGATCGCCACGACGACGCCGAAGGCGGCGGCCACGGCGGCGACGTTCATGGCCGCGGCCTTGAGGGGGATGGCGACGGAGCGGAAGGCCAGCAGGAGCAGCAGGCAGCCGAGACCGACGACGACGCCGACGAAGAGGGGCAGCTTGCCGACGATGACGTCGGCGAAGTCGTCGTAGCCGGCCGTCACGCCGCCCACGTGGACGTCGAGCGCGGTGCCGGACTCGGTGCGCGGCAGCACCTCGGAGCGCAGCCGCTCGACCAGGTCGCTGGTCTGCCGGGACTGCGGCGCCGACTCGGGTACGACGGTGAGGTACGCGGCGTCGCCGCCGGAGTTGTACGTCACCGGTGTGACCGAGGAGACGCCCTCGGTGGTGCGCAGGGTGGCGTCGAGGTTGTCCAGCGCGAGGCGGTCCTCGGCGCCGCGGACCTCGGTGACCAGGGTGAGCGGGCCGTTGACGCCGGGCCCGAAGCCGTCGGCGAGCAGGTCGTAGGCCTGGCGGGTGGTCGTGCCCCGGGGGTCGTTGCCCTGGTCGGAGGTGCCCAGGCGCAGGCCGAGGGTGGGCAGGGCGAGGACGGTGACGACGACGAGGGCGAGGGCGCCGAGCAGCTTGGGCCGGCGCTCGACGAAGGCCGACCAGCGGGCGGCGAAGCCGGTGGGCACCTCGGGCTCGGGTCCGTGCTCGGCGAGCCGGCGCCGCTCGCGCCGGCTCAGGGCGCGCGGACCTATGTACGACAGCAGGGCCGGCAGCAGGGTCACGGAGGCCGCGACGGTGAGGATCACGGTCAGCGAGGCGGCGAGGGCGACCCCGTTGAGGAAGCCGAGCCGGAGGATCAGCATGCCCAGGAGGGCGATGCAGACGGTGGCACCCGCGAAGACGACGGCTCGTCCGGTGGTCGCGACGGCGTCGGCGGCGGCCTCGGTGACGGACAGGCCCCGCTTCAGTCCGCGCCGGTGCCGGGTGACGATGAACAGCGCGTAGTCGATGCCCACGCCGAGGCCGATGAGTGTGCCCAGCATGGGCGCGAAGTCGGCGACGGTCATGGCGTGGCCGAGGAGGGTGATCCCGGCGTAGGCGGTGCCGACGGAGACCAGCGCGGTGGCGATGGGCAGCAGGGCCGCGGCGACGGAGCCGAAGGCGAGGAAGAGGACGACCGCGGCCACGGCCACGCCGACGGCCTCGGCGAGGTGCCCGTCGCCGGTCTCGGTGAGCGCTATGGCGCTGCCGCCCAGTTCGACCCGGAGCCCGTCGGTCTCGGCCGCCTCGGCGGTGTCGACCACGGCCCGCGCCTGGCCGGCGTCGATGTCCTGGGAGGCGTCCTCGAAGGTGACGGTGGCGTACGCGGTGCGGGCGTCCTCGCTGATCCGGGGCGAGTCGGGGTCCTGGTACGGGTTGGTCACCCCGGCCACCCCGGGCAGGTCCGCCACGCGGTCCAGGGTGCGGGTCATGGCCTGTTCGACGTCGGCGGCGCGGACGCTGCCGCCCGTGGTGTGCCAGACGATGGTGTCGCTGTCGCCGCCGAGGCCGGGGAAGCCGGATTCGAGCAGCCGGTAGGCGCGGTCGGAGCCGGTGCCGGGGATGCCGTAGTCGTTGGAGTACGCGGAGCCGGCGACCGTGGCGGCCGTGGCCACGCCACCGAGGGCGAGCAGCCAGAGCAGGACGGCGGTGAGGCGACGTCGAACACACCAGCGTGCGAGGGCTGCCACGAACGTGCTCCCAGGTGTCTGATTGTGGATCTTTGTCCGGGAACCGACGTTCATGGTGTGAACAGCCCGCAAAGAACGCATGAGCGATGCGAGGACACTCTTTCAGCCGAACGTGATCGTTTGCGGAGTTCGTGTCCTTATTCACAGAACCGGGAGACGGTCCGCCCGGCGGGCGGACCGGTGTGGTCGTGCCGGCGGGACTGGCCGCGGTGGAGCGAGGTGTGTGCGACGGAGAGCCCGAGCGAGTCCATGACGCCGTGCCGTACGCCGAGGGGGACGCACCGTGACCGGTGCGTCCCCCGAGGCGGTGAGGAGCGGCGTCAGCCCTCGACGCCCAGCTTCTCCAGGATCAGCTCCTTGACGCGGGCCGCGTCGGCCTGGCCCCGGGTCGCCTTCATGACGGCGCCGACCAGGGCGCCGGCCGCGGCCACCTTGCCGCCGCGGATCTTGTCGGCGACGCCCGGGTTGCCGGCGATGGCCTCGTCGACGGCGGCGGTCAGCGCGCCCTCGTCGGAGACGACCTTGAGGCCGCGCTTGTCGACGACCTCGTCCGGCGTGCCCTCGCCGGCGAGGACGCCCTCGATGACCTGGCGGGCCAGCTTGTCGTTCAGGTCGCCCTTGGTGACCAGCTCGGTGACCCGGGCGACCTGCTGCGGCGTGATCGCCAGCTCGTCCAGCGCCTTCTGGGACTCGTTGGCGCTGCGGGCCAGCTCGCCCATCCACCACTTGCGGGCGGAGGCCGCGTCGGCACCGGCGTCGATCGTGGCGACGATCAGGTCCAGCGCGCCGGCGTTGAGGATCGCCTGCATGTCGGTGCCGGAGACGCCCCACTCCTCGCGGAGCCGGTTGCGGCGCACCAGCGGCAGTTCGGGCAGGGCGGACCGGATCTCCTCGACCCACTCGCGGGACGGGGCGACCGGCACCAGGTCGGGCTCCGGGAAGTACCGGTAGTCCTCGGCCTCCTCCTTCACGCGGCCCGAGGTCGTGGACCCGGTGTCCTCGTGGAAGTGGCGGGTCTCCTGGACGATGGTGCCGCCCGAGGAGAGGACCGCCGCGTGCCGCTGGATCTCGAAGCGGGCCGCGCGCTCCACGGACCGCAGCGAGTTGACGTTCTTGGTCTCCGAGCGGGTGCCGAACTTCTCGGTCCCGTTCGGGCGCAGCGACAGGTTGACGTCGCAGCGCATCTGGCCCATCTCCATGCGGGCCTCGGACACGCCGAGGGCGCGGATGACCTCGCGCAGCTCGCGGACGTACGCCCGCGCGACCTCGGGCGCACGCTCCCCCGCGCCCTCGATCGGCTTGGTGACGATCTCGATGAGCGGGATGCCGGCGCGGTTGTAGTCCAGCAGGGAGTGGGACGCGCCGTGGATACGGCCGGTGGCGCCGCCGACGTGCGTCGACTTGCCGGTGTCCTCCTCCATGTGGGCGCGCTCGATCTGGACGCGGAAGGTCTCCCCGTCCTCCAGCTGCACGTCGAGGTAGCCGTCGAAGGCGATCGGCTCGTCGTACTGGGAGGTCTGGAAGTTCTTCGGCATGTCCGGATAGAAGTAGTTCTTCCGGGCGAAGCGGCACCACTCGGCGATCGAGCAGTTCAGCGCGAGGCCGATCCTGATCGCCGACTCGACGCCGGTCGCGTTGACGACCGGGAGCGCGCCGGGCATGCCGAGGCAGACGGGGCAGGTCTGGGTGTTGGGGTCGGCGCCCAGCGCGGTCGAACAGCCGCAGAACATCTTGGTCCGGGTGCCGAGTTCGACATGGACCTCGAGGCCCATGACGGGGTCGTACGACGCCAGCGCGTCCTCGTACGACACCAGGTCGGTCGTGGTGGTCACGGTGAAACTTCCCTCTCAGCCCAGCAGGACGTCGTCGTCGCCCAGCCGCTTCAGCTCGCGGTAGAGGATGGCGAGGCCGGTGACGATGGCGGCGGCGGACACGGCGGCGTCGACCAGACGGAGCGTGTCGCTCTCGGTGCGGGCCAGCTTCGCCTGCTTGGCGACGCTGACCGCGCCGAACGCGGTGGTGGCCATGGACAGGTACAGGCCCGACTTGGACTTCTTGAAGCCCTTGGCCTTCGACAGTGCCTTGCTCACAGCGACGGAGCCTCCTCGATCAGCGGGTGGCCCCACTTTTCCACGAAGGCGGCCTCGACGGCGGCGCCGACCTTGTACAGCCGGTCGTCCTTCATGGCGGGGGCGATGATCTGCAGACCCACCGGCAGGTTGTCCTCGGGAGCGAGGCCGCAGGGCAGCGACATGGCCGCGTTGCCCGCCAGGTTGGTGGGGATGGTGCACAGGTCGGCCAGGTACATCGCCATCGGGTCGTCGGCGCGCTCGCCGATCGCGAAGGCGGTGGTCGGGGTCGTCGGGGAGACGATCACGTCGACCTGCTCGAACGCCTTCTCGAAGTCCCGCGTGATGAGGGTGCGGACCTTCTGGGCGCTGCCGTAGTACGCGTCGTAGTAGCCGGAGCTCAGGGCGTACGTGCCGAGCATGATGCGCCGCTTGACCTCGGGGCCGAAGCCGGCCTCGCGGGTCAGGGAGGTGACCTCCTCGGCGGAGTGCGTGCCGTCGTCGCCGGTCCGCAGGCCGTAGCGCAGGCCGTCGAAGCGGGCGAGGTTGGAGGAGCACTCGGAGGGGGCGATCAGGTAGTACGCCGACAGGGCGAGGTCGAAGGACGGGCAGTCCAGCTCGACGATCTCGGCGCCCAGCTCCTTGAGCAGTTCGACGGACTCGTCGAAACGCTGGATGACGCCGGCCTGGTAGCCCTCGCCGCGGAACTGCTTGACGACGCCGACGCGCATGCCGGCGACGCTCCCGTTGCGGGCGGCCTCGACGACCGCGGGGACCGGGGCGTCGATGGAGGTGGAGTCCATCGGGTCGTGCCCGGCGATCACCTCGTGCAGCAGGGCCGCGTCCAGGACCGTGCGGGCACAGGGGCCACCCTGGTCGAGGGAGGAGGAGAAGGCCACCATGCCGTAGCGGGAGACGCCGCCGTACGTCGGCTTGACGCCGACCGTGCCGGTGACGGCCGCGGGCTGGCGGATGGAGCCGCCGGTGTCGGTGCCGATGGCGAGCGGGGCCTGGAAGGCGGCGAGGGCCGCGGAGGAACCGCCGCCGGAGCCACCGGGGATCCTGGTGAGGTCCCAGGGGTTGCCGGTCGGTCCGTAGGCGCTGTTCTCGGTGGAGGACCCCATGGCGAACTCGTCCATGTTGGTCTTGCCGAGGATGACGACGTCGGCGGCCTTCAGGCGCTTGGTGACGGTCGCGTCGTACGGCGGGATCCAGCCCTCGAGGATCTTCGAACCGACGGTCGTGGGCACGCCCTCGGTGGTGAAGATGTCCTTGAGCGCCAGCGGGACGCCGGCCAGCGGGCCGAGCTTCTCGCCGCGCGCCCGCTTCTCGTCCACGGCACGGGCCTGGGCGAGCGCGCCCTCGCGGTCGACGTGCAGGAAGGCGTGCACCTTCTCGTCGACGGCGTCGATGCGTGCCAGGTGGGCCTCGGTGACCTCGACCGCGGTCAGCTCGCCGGAGGCGATCTTCGCGGCGATCTCGGCCGCGGTGAGCTTGATGATGTCGCTCATGGCGGTTACTCCTCCCCCAGGATCTGCGGCACCTTGAAACGCTGCTGCTCCTGGGCCGGGGCGCCGGAGAGCGCCTGCTCGGGCGTGAGCGACGGACGGACCTCGTCCGCGCGCATGACGTTCGTCAGCGGCAGCGGGTGAGAGGTCGGCGGTACGTCTTGGTCGGCGACCTCACTGACGCGGGCGACCGCGCCGATGATGTCGTCCAGCTGTCCCGCGAAGTGCTCGAGCTCTTCGGGCTTCAGCTCCAGACGCGCCAGCCGGGCGAGGTGGGCGACCTCCTCGCGCGTGATGCCAGGCATGCAGCGTTCCTCTGGGGTGAGTGTGGGTGTTTTCGGGCCGATCGGTTCGGGCCCAATCCTATGGGGCCGGGCCGGGTGGCCGTTAAACGGTTTCCCCCGGTGCGGCTCCCCGGCGCCGGGTGTCCCAGATATCGCTGCTCAGGAAGTGGTTGTCGTAGAGGTCCTGGACGTCGAGGATGCTCTCCGGCGGGACCTGGCCGAGACGGATGCGCTGCAGGTGGCGGAAGTACTCGAAGCGCTCCACGCCGGGCGTGAGGACGATGAGCAGGTCGGCGTCGGCACCGGGCACGGCGGCGAAGGCGTGCGGCTTGCCGGGCGGGACGACGACGAGGTCGCCGGGGCCGGCGGTGACGACCTCGTCGCCCGAGAGGATGTCGGCGGCGCCGTCGAGCAGGAAGAACATCTCGGCGGAGTGGTCGTGCCAGTGCGGCTTCGCGCCGTCGGCGCCCGCCGTGAGGGTGACGCGCTGGGTGGACAGGGCGCCACCGGTCGCGCTGCTGTCGGCCAGCAGGCGGACGGTGGTGGGCGCGCGGCCGACGACCTCCGCCTCGGCCTCGCGGACGATCACGGACTCGTGGGACTTCGGAACGAACAGCGACATCGTCGGACCTCTCGGCGACGGTACGGGTGTGTCCGGACGGCTCGGGGCAGCCCGCCCCGATCAAATCACCGCCGACGCGCCGGCCCGCGCGCCGCACGCACGGGTACCCCCGGATGCGGCACCCGGTCGCCGGCGGGCGGGTGTGTCACTCGTCGGTCGCCGCCGCGGGGAGCGCCGCGGCGGGGCGGACCCAGCCGCGTGAGCCCCGGGCGCGCAGCCACGCCGTGGTCTCCTCGGGCGGCATCGCCGCCGCGACCAGCCAGCCCTGTACGGCGTCGCAGCCGAGGTCGCGCAGGCGTTCCCAGGTCTCGTCGTCCTCGACGCCCTCGGCGACGACCAGCAGGCCGAGCGAGTGCGCGAGGTCGACGGTGCAGCGCACGATCTCGGCGTCCTCGGTGTCGACGGCCAGCCGGGCCACGAACGAGCGGTCGATCTTGAGTTCGCTGACCGGGAGCCGGCGCAGGTGCACGAGGGAGGAGTAGCCGGTGCCGAAGTCGTCCAGGGACATCTTCACGCCGTGCGCGGTCAGTCCCGCGAGGGTGTCGGCGGCGCGCTGCGGGTCCTCCAGCAGGACGTGCTCGGTGATCTCCAGCTGGAGTGCCCCGGCCGGGACACCGTGCCGGGCCAGCCGCGCGGCGACCGAGCCGGCGAAGCCGGGGGTGTGGACGTCGCGCGGGGAGACGTTGACCGCGACCGGCACGAACAGGCCCTGGGCCCGCCACCGGGCGACCTGGCCGAGCGCCGTCTCCAGCACGTACTCCGTCAGGTGCGGCATCAGCCCGGAGGACTCCGCGATCGCTATGAACTCGTCGGGCGGCACGCTGCCGCGCTCGGGGTGCACCCAGCGGACCAGCGCCTCCAGGCCGGCCACCTGCCCGTCGAAGCGGACCTTGGGCTGGTAGTGCAGCCGGACCTCGTGGGCGTCCAGGGCCCGGCGCAGATCGCCCAGCAGCCCGAGCCGGTCCGGGGTATTGGAGTCGCGCTTGGACTCGTAGACCTCGACCGCCGTGCGGTCCCGCTTCGCCTGGTACATCGCCACGTCCGCCCGGCGCAGCAGCCCCTCGGCGTCCAGCGCGTGGTCGGGGAAGACGGCGACTCCCGCGCTGGCCTCCAGGACGAGGGTGAGCCCGTCCAGGTCGAGCGGGGAGCTGAGCGCGGCGACGAGGCCCCGGGCGACCCGGGTCGCCGAGGTGGTGGAGTCGGCGACCGGCAGCAGGACGGCGAACTCGTCACCGCCCAGCCGCGCGGCCTCCGCCCCGCGCGGCAGTGCCAGCCGCAGCCGGTCGGCGGTCTGCAACAGCAGCCGGTCACCGGCGAGATGTCCGAGGGTGTCGTTGACCGACCGGAAGCGGTCGAGGTCGATGAGCATCAGGACGGCGCGGGCGCCGGCCCGTTCGGCGTCGTCCAGCGCGGCCCAGGTCCGCTCCAGCAGCCACTGCCGGTTGGGCAGGCCGGTCAGCGGGTCGCGCAGTTGCTCCTCCGCCCGCGCGCGGGCGATCCACAGCGTGGAGTCGAGGGCGATCAGCGGGATGGAGAACAGCGGCAGCAGCAGCGGCTTGGCGACGGCGACCACGCAGACCAGCGGCGCTATGCCGAGCAGCGCGACGGCCACCAGGCCGTGTCTGACCAGGGCGGTGCGGGCGACGGTGGGCAGTCCGGCGCGCGGCGTGTGCAGGTACCAGAGCAGGGCGCGGGTGACGGCGAGGTAGGCGACGGCGACGAGCACCACCTTGGGCGCCGCGTACACGCCCCAGGTGTCCGGGTCCCAGGGGTGCTCCACGGACGGTACGGAGCCGCAGACGCCCAGCAGCAGGGCACCCGCCGCGACGCCGAGGATGTCCACCGCGCCGTGCAGGACGCCCTGGCGCCAGCGGCCCCGGCGGGCGACGCCGACCAGGACGACGACGGTGAGGCTGACCATGCCGGCCGGAACCCAGCCGTAGAGCAGCAGCACGGCGAGGGTGAGGGCGGCGCCCGAGCCGGTGCCGCCCCACCAGCGGGAGCGGCCGAGCATGACCAGGTGGCCGACGACGATGCCGGTCAGCACGGCGAGGGACCAGCCGGCGGTGCCGGACGGGAAGAGGGCGTGGCCCTCGGCGAAGGCGCCGTAGAAGCCGGCGGCGAGGACGAGCCCCGCGGCGGCCACGACCGCGGCGGGCAACGCGGGCCAGTAGGGGCGCCGTTCGGCGTCGGTACCGGCCGGCGCGGACGGGCCTGCGGCCGGCGGGGCGGTGCCCGGGGCGTCCGCCGCGGGGTGCCGTGCGCCGCCACCTCGCTGCCCGAGCCACCGGCTCAACGGCCACGCCCCCGCCAGGTGCCGCGGACGCGGCCGTGAGCCCGCGGCGGCGCTCTCGGTCGGTTCCATTCCCGTCCCTCTCACAGCCGGCGGTGCCCACGCCACGCGGCCCTGCGCCCGACAACCCTCAACGGCTCCGCGCTGGAAAACCCTTCCCCCTGTTCCTTGGGGCAGGGGGATGCCCCCGGCCGCGGCTGGGCACGGCAGGCGCACCCCTCAACAGTAGGCCGCGGAAGGCTTCCTGGGGCACCGGTCGCCGACGGTTGCCCGAATGCGACCCGGCCACCCGTATGCATCTGGTATGCGCCGATCGGGTGGCCTTCAACCGCTATTACTCGGCCGAAAGCGCGGCATCGGCAGCCGCCTCGGGTCCCTGTTCGAGCAGGACGGTGAAACCGCTCTCGTCCAGGACCGGCACCTTCAGCTGCACGGCCTTGTCGTACTTCGACCCCGGGCTGTCGCCGACCACGACGAACGAGGTCTTCTTGGACACCGAACCGGTCACCTTCGCACCCCTGCTCTGGAGGGCCTCCTTGGCTCCGTCCCGGGTGAACTCCTCCAGGGTGCCGGTGACGACGACGGTCAGCCCCTCCAGCGGGCGCGGGCCCTCGTCCTCCCCCGTCGACCGGTCCTCGAGCGGAACTCCGGCCGCCTTCCACTTGCGGACGATCTCGCGGTGCCAGTCCTCGGCGAACCACTCCTTGACGGCGGCGGCGATGGTGCCGCCGACCCCGTCCGTGCCCGCCAGCTCCTCCTCGGTGGCCTGCTCGATGCGGTCGATGGAGCGGAACTCCCGGGCGAGGGCCTGGGCGGCGACCGGCCCCACGTACCGGATGGAGAGGCCGTTGAGGAAGCGGGCCAGCGGCCGGGTCTTCGCCTCCTCGATGTGCTTCAGCAGCGCGAGGGTGTTCTTCTTGGGCTCACCCTCCTTGTTGGCGAAGACCGTGGCGATCTTCTCCTCGCCCGTCTTCGGGTCGCGCTTGGGCAGCCCGCTGTCCGGGTCGAGGACGTACGCCCTGATGGGCAGCAGCTTCTCGACGGTGAGGTCAAACACGTCCCCCTCGTCCACCAGCGGGGGGTCGGCCGGCTCCAGCGGCGCGGTCAGCGCGGCGGCCACGACGTCGCCGAAGTGCTCGATGTCCAGGCACTCCCGGCCGGCGAGGTAGGAGAGGCGGCCGCGCAACTGGGCCGGGCACCTGCGGGCGTTGGGGCAGCGGAGGTCGATGTCGCCCTCCTTCATGGCCCGCAGCGGCGTACCGCACTCGGGGCACTCGGCCGGCATCACGAACTCGCGCTCGCTGCCGTCGCGCAGGTCGGCGACCGGGCCGAGGATCTCCGGGATGACGTCACCGGCCTTGCGCAGCACCACGGTGTCGCCGATGAGCACGCCCTTGGCCTTGACGACCTCCTGGTTGTGCAGGGTGGCGAACTCCACCTCGCTGCCGGCCACGGTGACCGGCTCGACCTGCGCGTACGGGGTGACGCGGCCGGTGCGGCCGACGCCCACCTTGATGTCGACGAGCTTGGTGTTGACCTCCTCCGGCGCGTACTTGTAGGCGATGGCCCAGCGGGGGGCGCGGGCCGTGGAGCCGAGCCGGCCCTGGAGGCGGATCTCGTCGAGCTTGACGACGACGCCGTCGATCTCGTGGGCCACCGAGTGCCGGTTCTCGCCGTAGTGGGCGATGAACTCGCGTACGCCGTCGAGGCCGTCGACCACCCTGTTGTGCGGGGAGGTGGGCAGGCCCCAGGTCTTGAGCAGGTCGTAGGCCTGGGAGAGCCGGGTCATGCCCGAGTAGCCCTCCAGGACGCCGATGCCGTGGACCACCATGTGCAGGGGGCGGGTGGCGGTGACCCGCGGGTCCTTCTGGCGGAGCGAACCGGCCGCCGCGTTGCGCGGGTTGGCGAAGGGCTTGTCCCCCGCCTCGTTCAACCGGGCGTTGAGCTCCTGGAACTTCTCCATCGGGAAGTAGACCTCGCCGCGGATCTCCACGAGGTCGGGAAGCCGGTCGCCCTGCAGCCGCTCCGGGATCTCGGCGATGGTGCGGACGTTGGGGGTGATGTCCTCACCGGTGCGGCCGTCGCCGCGGGTGGCGGCACGGACGAGGCGGCCGCGCTCGTAGGTGAGGTTGACGGCGAGTCCGTCGACCTTCAGCTCGCACAGGAAGTGGTACTCCTGCTCCCCGAGTTCCCTGGCGATGCGCTCGGTCCAGGCGGCGAGTTCCTCGTCGTTGAAGGTGTTGTCCAGGGAGAGCATGCGGGAACGGTGCTCGACGGCCGTGAACTCCGTCTCGTAGGACCCGGCGACCTTCTGGGTCGGGGAGTCCGGGGTGCGCAGCTCCGGGTACTCCTCCTCCAGCTCCTCCAGGGAGCGCAGCAGCCGGTCGAAGTCCGCGTCGGTGATGACGGGGGCGTCGTTCACGTAGTACCGGAAGCGGTGCTCCTCGATCTGCTCAGCGAGCTGCACGTGCTTCTCGCGCGCCTCGGCGGGCACGTTCGTGGTCTCCGCTTGCTTGTCGCCGGCCACCGTGTGGTCCTCCCGTTACTCTGGGTTGTCCGCGAGGGATCTCGCCGCCCGGACGCAGTGGGCGAGGGCCCGGCGGGCGTACTCGGGGGACGCGCCCGCGAGTCCGCACGACGGAGTGACCGTCACCGCCTCCGCGAGAAGCCCCGGATGCAGCCCCAGCCTGCGCCACAGCGTCCTGACACCCATGACGCTACCGGCAGGGTCCGACAATGCCGTGTCCGTGCCCGGGACGACACCGGCGAACAGCCGCGTACCGCCCTCGACCGCCTCGCCGATCGCCTCGTCGTCACGCTCGGTGAGGAGGGAGAAGTCGAAGGAGATGCCCGCGACGCCGGCCCGGCGCAGCAGGGCGAACGGGACGTCGGGGGCGCAGGAGTGGACCACGACGGGCCCGGTGCCGTGGACCCCGACGGTGTCCCGGAGGGTCGCCTCCACGACCTGCCGGTCCACGGCCCGGTGTGTGCGGTAGCCGCTGGCGGTGCGCACCTGCCCGCGCAGCACGGCCGTGAGGGACGGCTCGTCGAGCTGGAGCACGGGCGTCGCGCCGGGCACGCGGCGCCGGACCTCGGCGAGGTGCAGGCGCAGGCCCTCGGCGAGGGAGGCGGCGAGGTCGCGGGTGGCGCCGGCGTCGGACAGGACGGCCTCGCCGTTGCGCAGCTCCAAGGCGGCCGCCAGCGTCCAGGGGCCGACGGCCTGGACCTTCAGCGGTCCCTCGTACCCCTGGGTGAACTCCTCCAGCGCGTCGAGGTCCTCCCCCAACCAGGCCCGGGCCCGCCTGGTGTCCCGGCCCGGCCGGTCGCCGAGGCGCCAGCCGCTGGGCTCCACGCGCGCGTACAGCTCGACGAGCAGGCCGGCGCTGCGGCCGATCATGTCGGCGCCGGGGCCGCGGGCGGGGAGCTCGGGCAGGAAGGGGAAGTCCTCGAAGGTGCCGGTGGCGGTCTTGGCGGCCTCGCGCGCGTCGCCCCCGGGGAGGGAACCGACACCGGTGGCGGGGCCGAAACGGGGGCTGGTCTGGCTGTTGTCGCTCACCCGGCCAGCCTAAGCCGCCGTCACCGCCCCGGGCGCACCGTCAGATCGTTGACCTCGGCGTCCCGGGGGAGGTCCAGGGCCATGACGATCGTCGTGGCGACCGACTCGGGGTCGATCCACCGCTCGGGGTCGTACTCCTTGCCCTCCTGCCGGTGGACCTTGGCCTGCATGGGGCTGGCGGTGCGGCCGGGGTAGACGGAGGTGACGCGGACGCCATTGGCGTGCTCCTCCTGGCGCAGGGAGTCGGCCAGGGCCTTCAGACCGTGCTTGGAGGCGGCGTACGCGGCCCAGCCGGCGTGGGCGTTGAGCCCGGAACCGGAGTTGACGAAGAGGACGTGGCCCTGGGCGACGCGGAGCTGGGGCAGGAAGAGGCGGGTCAGCTCGGCGGGGGCGACCAGGTTGACGCCGAGCTGGTGCCGCCAGGTCCTGGGGGTGAGGTCGCCGACCGGGCCGAGGTCGACCACGCCCGCGATGTGCAGCAGGGAGTCGACGCGGTCGGGCAGCGTCTGGTGGGAGAACGCCCAGGAGAGCTTCTCGGGGTCCGCCAGGTCGCCGACCAGCGTCTTCGCGCCGGGGAACGCGGCCGCCAGTTCCTTCGCGCGGCCCGCGTCGCGCGCGTGCAGCACGACCTCGTCGCCGCGCTCGTGCAGGCGGCGGGTCACGGCCGCGCCGATGCCGGAGCCCGCTCCGGTGATCACATGTGTAGCCATGCCCGCCATGCTCGCATCATCGCGGGCTCACGCCACGCCCTGGCTCTCCTCCAGGTAGGCCAGCGCGCCGACCGGCTCCTCGGCGAAGAGGACCAGCTCGGTGAGGGGGCGCGGCAGGAAGCCCTCGTCCTCCATGCGGCGGAACTGCTCCTTGAGGCCGTCGTAGAAGCCCTCCGTGTTGAGCAGGACGACCGGCTTGTCGGTGTGCCCGTGCTTCTTCAGCTCCAGGATCTCCGTCGCCTCGTCCAGGGTGCCGGTGCCGCCCACCATGATCACGACGGCGTCGGCCCTCTCCAGCAGCAGCCGCTTGCGCTCGGCGAGGTCCTTGGCGATCACCATCTCGTCGGCGCCCTCGCGCGCCTTGGCCGCCAGGAAGTCCACGGACACGCCGAGCAGCCTGCCGCCGGCCTCGTGCACGCCGTCGGCGACGACCTTCATCAGCCCGGTGTCCGAACCGCCCCACACGAGCGTGTGCCCGCCCTTGCCGAGGAGGGTGCCGAACTCCTTCGCGGGGCGCGTGTAGCGCTCGTCGAGGTCGGCGGCGGAGAGGAAGACGCAGATGTTCATGCGCCCACGGTACGGCGGTGGTGCCGCCCGGGAAGAACCCGGCTCCGACGCACGCTGTAAGGACAGACGTGGCCGACCGAGGAGGAGCGAGCATCGTGACGAAGGGTCATCGCATCACCATCGAGCGGAGCGACCGGCACGTGCGCGTGGTGCACGGCGGGCAGGTCCTGGCGGAGAGCGACGGGGCACTGGTCCTGCGCGAGACGGGCTGTCCCGACCGGTACTACCTCCCGGCCGAGGACGTACGCCTGGACCTGCTGACGCCGTCCGGCACCCGCACGCACTGCCCGTTCAAGGGCGACGCGTCCTACTGGTCGCTGCCGGACAAGGCGGACCTCGTCTGGGCCTACCCGGACCCGAAGCCGGACGTGGCGGAGATCAAGGACCACCTGTGTTTCTACGACGTCGAGGTGTCCTGAGGGATGAAACGCGTGCCGTAGGGCAGTGTGCACAAACATGGACAAGAAGACCCTTTCGCTTGACGGCACACGCATCGCGTACGAGCGCGCCGGGCAGGGGCCGGCCGTCATCCTGGTCAGCGGCGCGATGTCCACGGGTGCGACGGTGGCGCCCCTGGCCGCGGAGCTGTCGGACCGTTTCGACGTCACCGTGTACGACCGCCGGGGCCGCGGCGGGAGCGGTGACACGGCGCCCTACGCCGTGGAGCGCGAGGTCGAGGACCTGGCGGCCCTGATCGGGGTGGTCGGCGGCGAGGCGTCGCTGTACGGCATCTCGTCGGGCGGCGCGCTGGTGCTGCGGGCGGCGGCGAGCGGCCTGCCGGTGCGCCGGGCCGCCGTGTACGAGGTGCCGTACGCCATGGACGACGACGCCGCACGGGCCCGCGCGGAGTACACCGAGCGGCTGGGCGAGGCGCTCGGGCGGGGCCGGCGCGGGGACGCGGTGGAGCTGTTCCTGCGGCTCACCGGCCTGGGCGAGGAGATGATCCGGGGCGCCCGCCAGTCGCCGATGTGGGCCGGCCTGGAGTCGGTCGCACCGAGCCTCGCGTACGACGACGCGGTGATGGGCGACGCCCGGGTGCCGCGGTCCCGGCTGGCGGAGATCACCGTGCCCGTGCTGGCCCTGGCGGGCGACGCGGGTGCCGCGTGGATGCGCGAGGCGGCGCGGGCCGTCGCCGACGCCGTGCCCGACGGCACGTACCGGACGCTCGGGGGCCAGAGCCACATGGTGGAGCCGGGCGTGCTGGCGCCGGTGCTGGCGGAGTTCTTCGTGGGCTGAGGAGCCACATGATTTCGCGGAGGCGGGGCCCTAGGTCATCTCACGGCGCCTCGCCACAGCTCCGGTTCCCGCTCAGCGAAACGGTGCTCGCGCTCGTCCGCGTCTGGCAGCGTGCGCCGGACCAGCGCGCGGAACGCGGTACCGTGCCCGGGCGTCCGCAGGTGGCACAGTTCGTGGACGAGGACGAGGTCGACCAGTGCGGCGGGCAACTGCAGGACGGCCCAGTGGACGGTGATGGTGCCGTCGGGGGCGCAAGCGCCCCACCGGGAACCCAGGTCGCGTACTTCCAGTGCTTTCGGTGACACCCCGATCGTTCCGGCGTACGAGGGCGCGCGTACGGCGAGCCACCGGCCTCCGCACGCCCTGTACCACTCGGCGATGGCCTTCCCGCCTGCCCGCCGGTGGGCGGGCCGGGGCAGTTCGAGCCAGCCCTGGTTCAGGCGCACCCGCCGCCCCTCGCCCGCCGGGACGATCCGCAACCGATGCCGGCGGCCGAGGTAGGCGAAGCCCGTCCCGTCCACCAGCTCCTTGACCTGTTCGGCGGGGCGCTCGCGCCGGCGCCGTACCTCGTCCGCGAGCCGGGGCAGCCGGGACCGCACGGCGTCGGCCACCTCGCGGGGATCGGCGTCCGGCGGCACGGCGAAGCGCACACCGCCGTCCGGGGCGACGTCGATGCCCAGGGTCCGGCGCCGGGGACGGACGACGAGCTCCCACTCCCACTCGTCGGGGAGCGGCAGCGCGGCGATCGCCTGCTGGGCGGGATGGACGGGGCCGGTCACCCGCCATTCCTACCACCGGGCGGAACGGCTCGGGCGAGGGTGGTCCGTGGCGGTCAGTCGGTGCGGCGCCGGTAGCGCAGGAAGTCGGCGTGCCGGTCGCGGGCGAGTTCCACCAGGTCCCCGGCGAGCGGACCGCCCCGCTCCCAGTCCACGTGCAGGTTCTCCTCCAGGTGGACGCGCAGTTCCCGGCGCACCCGGATCTGGGTGTCCGCGAGGACGACGAAGTCCTGGGAGCCGACGAGCCGCGCGATCTCTGCGGTGAGGTCGAGGGCCCCTTGGAAGAGGTCTACCCCCTCCGGCCTTCCGGTCTCCTCGAATGCGTCCTTCAGCAGCCTGTGGACCGGTTGTTCGGTCCATCGGTCGAGATCGCGCACCCGGTCGTCCCCGGGGTCCACGTAACCCCCGTCCTCGGCCGCGAGGACATCGGTGCGCAGGGCCGCGAGCGCGGCCGCGGCCTGTTCGAAGTTGTCGCCCATCTGGCGGACGATCTCCTCCAACCGGGCGCTGAACCGCTGGTGGAGCGTGCGGTCGGAGCCGAGGCGGGCGTCGATGTGGAGCCGGATCCTGCTCCTCATGTAGTCGGTTCTGGTCCGCGGGTCCGGGTTGGCGTCCACCCGCTCCATGAAGTCCGCCGCCGACAGCTCGACCGACGGTATACGTTCCTCGATGCCCGAGACCCGCAGGTGGCGGGAGATGAGCCGGCGCACCTTGGCGCCGTAGCGGCGCGGGCTGAAGTCGTCGCGTCCGTCCAGGTAGCGCTGCCGGGCAAGGTACTGGGTCTCGCCCAGCAGGCGCGCGTCGGTCTCGTACTTCAGGGCGGCGGGCCTCGGCAGCACGGCGTTGAGCGCGGTCAGGAAGTCGCGTACGAGTTCGTCGAACTCGCCCAGCAGCAGGGGGTCGGCGAGCGCGGCGAGCAGGTCGTCGCGCTGCCGCTGGTCGGCCAGCGAGGTGACGCCCCGGTCCACGAGGAGTTCGGTGAGCTGTTTGCGCAGGTCGGCCAGGCGGTCGTCGGCGGCGGCCTCGGTCTCCAGCCACATCCTGTCGCGAACCGGCTGGTCACCCTCGTAGTCCGGCTTCAGGTGGTCGAGGGACAGGTCCTCGTAGCCGTACACGGCGCGCAGGTGGGCCTCGTCGTACTCGGTCAGGGAACGGGCGAGTTCGGGCCCGACACCGATGTAGTCGACGACCTGGCCCCATGCCTTGTGCGGGTACAGGCGGTTGGTGCGGGCCACCGCCTGGAGCAGTCCGACGCCGGAGAGCGGACAATCGAGGTAGAGAACCTGCTCGACGGGGGCGTCGAAGCCGGTGAGCAGCATGGACTGGACGACCAGGAAGGCCATCGGGCCGTCCGCGTCCCCGTCCTCGGCCTGTGCTGTACCGTCCCGGTCGCCAGGCCGGTCGGCGTGCCACGGGTCGCCCGACGTGCCGGTCCCTCCGGGATACGCGGCGTGCTCGGGTCTGCCGTGTGTCGTCGCCTCCCAGGAGGGATCGTCCGCGGCGGCACGCGGGTCGCCGAGTCCGCGCTTGAAGCGCGCGATGTACGCGTCCTGCCGGGACTTGGCCGTCCAGGTCTTCCAGTCCTCCGGGTCGGGGGTCGGCCCCGAGGACGCCTGGGAGATGACCACCGCGGCGTCGATGGAGCGGAGCAGGGTCTTGTGGGGCAGCAGGTCCAGCAGTTCCCGTTCCTCGGGGGAGGCCGTGTCGTAGCCGCTCGGGTCGTACGCCAGGTCGCGGTCGAGCGCGTCGAGCTCCGCCACGAGGCGGGCCCGGGCGGCGAGCAGTGCCTCGCGGTAGCGGAAGGCCGCCTTCCGGGACACCGTCACGACCTGCGCGCCGAACCGGTCCGGCAGTGCGGTGCGCGCCCAGTGGCGCAGCATGTGCTCGGCCTTGTCCGCGATCACCGACGGCGTTTCGAGGACTTCCTTCTTGCGGGCGAACTTCCGCAGAACCCGTTCCCGCTGCTTCGGGTCGGCGGGGACCTCCACGTCGAAGGACGCGTCCAGGACGGCCTTCTCGATGACTTCGAGGCGCACGTGGTGGGCCTCGTAGCGCACGGGGACGACGGCCCGGTCGGTCTCGGCGTCACGCAGGGTGTAGGTGTCGGTGAAGTCGCCGAAGATGTCTTCGGTGGTCTTGCGCGCCTTGCTGAGGATGGGGGTGCCGGTGAAGCCGACCAGGACGGCGTTCGGCAGCATGGCGCGCAGCCGGGCGTGCTGCCAGGCGAGGTGTCCCCGGTGCGCCTCGTCGACCAGGACGACGATGTCGTGCCCGGGATTGGCGACATGATTCTGGACCACGTCCTGCTCGTCCGGCGTCTCGGCGAGCTTCTCCTCGCGGCCGTCCCAGGCGGTGTCGTCCCGGCGCGCCTTCTGGAGCATCACCAGGGTGACGTCGGGGACGTCGACGGCGAGGTACTGGCGGGCCTGTTCGACCGTGCGTGAGCGGTAGATCTTCTCCTCGGCGGCGGCGAGGCTGCGCCGGATCTGCTTCTCCAGGTCGATGCGGTCGGTGACCACGACGACCTTGTGTCCGCGCAGGTCCTTGGTGCTCCTGAGGTGACGGACGAGGAAGGCCATGGTGAGGCTCTTGCCGGAGCCCTGGGTGTGCCAGACGACCCCGCCGCGCTGGTGGACGTCCTCCCCCGCGTCGAGGGCCCGGCGGCGCTCGCGGAGCGTCGCGGCGATCGCGTGGACCGCCCGGAACTGCTGGAAGCGACCGACGGCCTTCACGGTGCGTGAGCCGTGCCGGGTCTCGGTCGTGAAGTCCCTGATGAGGGTGAGGAGGTGGGTCGGCCGCAGGACGCCGGCGACCAGCGTCTGCTGCGCCGAGAGCTCCCGGTCCTCCGGGACCCCGCTCTCGGCCTTGACCTCCGCCTCCCGGGCGGGTGCCACGGTCCGCCAGGGCGCGAAGTGCTCGGCCTCGGCGGTGACGGTGCCGAGTTCGGCGTGCGTCCAGTCGGTGCCGACGAGCAGCTGCGCGAAGCGGGTGAAGTCGGCCACGGGGTCGGGAGCGTCCGTGCCCGCGTAGGCGATGACCTCCATGACCGCCTGGTCGAGGGCGAAGCGCGCGTCCTTGCGGCTGCTGGTCACGGGCGCCTTGCACTCGACGACCACCCAGGGCAGGCCGTTCACGAACAGCACCAGGTCGGGGGTGGCGGCCGGGGCGCCGGGACGTTCCACCCGGAACTGGGAGACGGCCAGGAAGTCGTTGCCGTCCTCGAACCGCCCGTCCCAGTCGACGAGTCGGACATGCTCGGGGTCGCCCTTGGTCCAGCCGGGGATCGTCCGGGCGGGAATGCCCTCCCTCAGCAGCCGGGTGACTTCTAAGTTCGCGGTGACGCCCCGCCCGGCCGCGCCCTGACCGGGGGCAGTGCCTCGCACGCGGGCGAGGACGTAATCGAGCTGCTGGGCGGTGAGCCAGGAGGTACCGTCCTCCGGGCGGACGTTGATCCGGGCCACGGCGTTGCGGAACCGGTCCGCGTAGACGATGTCGGTGAACGACCTGCGCCCGGAGTCCTCGGGTCGGGTGGCGGGCTGTCCCGGGGGCGCGCCCCGCAGGTGTTCCCACCCCAGGGCCTCCAGCTGCTCGATCAGCGGCCGTTCGACCTTCACGTACTCCGGCTGTTCCGCCACCGGCTCCCCTTGCCCCGCCCGTCGCCGTACGCACCGCTCACATCATCGTGAACAGAGGTGCGGATCAGCCTACCTGCGGGAGTGGTTGACGTCAGGAGGAGTGTGAGTGGGATGGCACATCCGGCCAACCGGTTGGTGGGGCATGGGATGGGCCGTCACGAAACCGTGAACACTTGCCCGGCAAGTGTTCACGGTTTCGGAGGGTGGGCCGGGGTGGCCGTTCAGGCCGCGAGCACCGGCAGCACGGGCGGTCTCGGCGTGATGCCGTCGCCGGTACCGCCGCCGGGCGGCGGATCACCTCCGCCGAGCACCAGCTCGAACCAGATGGTCTTGCCGCCCACTCCGAACAGCGACTCCCCGAGGCTGCATCCGCCCCACGCGTCGGCCAGCAGGTCGAGGATCAGCAACCCCCGCCCGCGCTCGGCGTCCGGCCCGTCCTGCACCAGCGGCAGGGGGAACACGGGACAGGTGTCCATCACGCTGACCCGCAGGACCGGGTTCGTCCAGCACAGCCGCACGGTGGCGGGCCCGAGGGAGTAGCGGACTGCGTTGGTGGTCAGTTCGGAGGTGAGCAGTTCCGCCCGGTCGGTGAACTCCCCCAGCCCGTGCGCCCCGAGCACGGCCTTGAGCGTCGTACGGGCGACGGCCGGCCCGCGCGGGTCGCGGGGGAAGTGCAGCTCGTACTCCCAGGGTTCGGTGAACGGGATGAGGGGTGGGCTGGGAATGACGTGGTCGTCCTGGTGTGGCGGTTCGGGGGTCTGCTCGTGTTCCGGTTCCGCGTTCTTCACGCGTCACCTCCTTGTACGTGTGCAGGTTCGCGGCGCGACGGTCACGGTGTCGGGTCGTTGGGGTTGGTGGGCGGGGTGTCCCGTACGGCGCCCCCACGGCATGGGCCGAGTCCATGGCATCCGGCGGTGGCCTGCCACCAGCCCCATGTCCCGTCGGGCCCGGGACGGGAGTGGGGCGGGCGGTGCGCTTCCGCCGGAAGGGGATGCAGTGGTGGCGCGGATCACACGCTAGCGCGCTGACTAAAACGCGTGCTACTAGCTTTACTAAAACGGGTTTTATCTTGGATTTCGATGGACGCCGCGGCCAGACGATCGGCAAACTGTGCGCGCGAGCGAGGAGTTGTTCATGGCACCACGGCAACAGCCGAGCATCCGTCAGCGCCGGTTCGGGGCTGAACTGCGACGGCTGCGCGAAGCCGCCGGCATGGCTGCACCGGCGGCTGCGGCACGGCTCGGCGCGGACCGCACGATGATTTCGAACATCGAGTCGGGCCGGTTCGGCATCAGCGAGGAGCGACTACGGCGACTCGCAAGCATCTACGAGTGCAACGACCCTGGCTTGATCGACGCCTTGGCCGCGATGACGGGCGGGCGCCCCAAAGGATGGTGGGACGAGTACCGGGGAAAGATTCCGCCGGACTTCCTTGACGTAGCGGAGTTGGAGTACCACGCCACCAGTCTCAGAACCCTCCAGACCGCCCACATCCCGGGCATCTTCCAGACAGAGGACCATGCCCGAGCACTCTTCGATCTGTTCGTGCCAGCACTCCCCCGCGTGGAAGTGGAGCTGAGGGTGGCTCAGCGACTGGGTCGGTACAGCGTGGTGGCGAACAGCCCCGGTGTGCCGTACGTGGGCTACGTCCACGAAGCGGCCCTACGCATGCGGATCGGAGGACGGCACGTCGCCAAGGCACAGCTGAACCGACTGCTTGAGGAGAGCGAACGCGACAACGTCCGGTTGCTCGTCATTCCCTTCACGGCAGAGGGGTTCCCCATGGCCGGAGACACCGTGATGTACGCGTCAGCACCGAACCCGCACTTGGACACTGTGCAGGTGGACTCCCCCATCGGCGCGGTCTTCTTCGACTCCCCCACCCATCTGGCCAACTTCCGAACACGGCTGGACTTGGTCGAACAAGTGGCGTTGAATCCGAAGAAATCGAGGGACCTCATCCTCGAAATCATCGGAGATCTGTAAGAGGTGTCAGCTTTGTCCGAGTTGAAGTGGTTCAAGTCCTCGTTCTCGGAGGCATCCGGCAACGCCTGTGTCGAAGTTGCGGTCCGCGAGGACGCACTGGTGGCTATACGACACAGCGTCTACCCTGCCCGAGGGTTCTCCGTCGACCGGACGGCGTTTTCTTCCTTCGTTAGCGCGGTACGGTCCGGGAGTCTCAGCATCAGCACACGTTAACCAGTAGCCGACACAAGAAACTCTGCTGGAGGCAGGGAGACTCTTCCGCTAAGCAAGTCCTCCATGAGACCAAGCCGAGTAGTGCGCAGTTTGGCAATCTGCCTCTGCACCGAATTGGCTCGTCGCCTGCCTACCGCCAGTGCGGCCTGGACTCGCCTCTGCTCCTCAAGCGGGACATCCGGCACCAACAGCCGTTCAATCGATCCCTGGCTGATGTTCTTCATGCTCCCACTCGTGCCAGTCGCGGCAGACTTAATTTGCGCCCGGACGACAGGGTTGGACAATACTGCTGCAACAAACCCTACATCGGCCATCGAATCATCAACCACAAGCCTGAGCGTCTTGTCACTCAGCATGAGCCTGGGCGGTGGATTCTCCACGACACACGCGAGTCCCACAAGATCCTCCGTGTTCGCCCGCGTCATGAGCAAGTCGCCGGGTCGAACCTCGAACTGCGGGTTGATAAATTCAGCATCACGAACGACTTTGTTTTCGCGACCCAAAAACCCGTCAGCCTGCACGGCACTAACTTTAAGCACTCCCCATTCACCATCCCCTGCGGGAGTGTCTTGAGCCAAGGGACTTTTCCCTGCTTCAATACGATGAAGCCAGGAACTGAGCGGCACCCTTTCCGAAGTCTCCGTGAGCTTCCCTGAAACGAGAGCGGTCTCAGCGGTCTTCAACTTGGCCCGTACACGCTCAAGCGCCGCAATCCGCCGCTCCGTCACCGCGTGAGCGGCGACGATCCTACGCTGCTCCGACATCGGCGGCACGCCGATCTCCAGCTCCTGAAGTCGCTCCGTATCCAAACGTCCTGTGCCATGGCTGGTTTCCTCCACCATGGCCAAAATTTCCGGCGTGCGCGCCTGCACAGCGTGGGCGAGGAAATGCGGGTCAATTCCGCCGGCTGCGACGATCGCCTTGCAGTCCTGACCGAAAGCAACCTCACGCTCGGTGACACCGATCCGGAACTCCGACTTCAGGCTCATCCCACGAACAACGAAGAGGACCGTGCCTTTGTCAACCAGGCGCGAGCCGTTGTCCGCACCGAGCCGCGTCACGCGTCGATCCGAGCGATCGATGCGGAATGCCTTCAAGCTGGCCGCACTGATCCAAGGGATGTCTCCATCCCAGTAAGCGCTGTTCCCCGTACTGGGTGTGCCGCCGGACAACCACTTACCGGCCTCCGCGAGCGGCACTCGCCTCCAGCCGTCAGGCCATTCACCGCGCATAGCCCAACTCCTTCAGCCACGCCCCGAACTCCTCCGCCGCGCCCTCGCTGTCCGCCTCCAGCTCCGCCAGCGACACCGCGTACTTCTCGGCCCACCGGCGGAAGACCGTGACCAGTTCGCGGCGGCCCGCAGCCGACATCGCGTCCAGGCGGGTGGAGAGGCCCTCGCCGAGGACTTCGAGGACAACGCGCTGACCGCCGTCCTCGGCCTTGGCCATCTCGGCCGCCGCCTTCAGTTCCGGCAGGAACTTCGTGTCCAGGGCCGACCTGCGCTTCGAGGCCGCCGTGCGCTCCTTGCGGCGTTGGGTGACCGCCTTCTCCAGGGCGGCGATCTCCTCAGGGTCGACCGCCTCGGGTTCCGGCACCTTCCCCTCGGAGGCCTCTTCCTCGTCGCCGTCCGCGTCCGAGGTCGCAGGCCCCTGCACCTCCGCCAGCCGGGCCACCGCTTCCTTGTACGCCGCCTCCGCCTCCGCCAGCGCCGCGTCCGCACGGGCGACCTCCGCCAGGAACTCGGGGATGAGGGACCGTACGACCGACTCGTCCAGCGCGCGGCGCTTGTCCGCCGTGGTGACCGTAGACTTGGACCGACCGCGGCGGGGCCGTCCGCCCTCGCTCTCGTCCTCGTCGGGGACGACGGGGTTGACCATGGTCTCCACGGTCTCCACCCAGCCGTCGAGCACCCGCTCGTAGCCTCCGGCCGCCAGCGCCTTCACGTCGTACCGCGCGGACGCCCACCAGTCGGCGACGATCCCGTCCGTCTCGTACCGGTCCAGGATGCCGACCGGCTCGATCGCCGCCCGGAAGCCGGCGACCAGCCGCTCCCGCAACCGCATCGGCTGCCCGTTCACGCTCAGCTTCGAGAAGTGCTCGGCCTGCTCGGCCCACCACTTCCCGTACGCCTCACCCAGCTCGCGCTCCTTCACCGCCGCGAGGCCCGGAATGCGCTCGGCCGTGGCTTCCGGTCCCTCCGGCAGGAAGTCGACGTAGTCCTCGTCGTCCGCCCGCGTTGCGAAAAGTGACGGCAGGTCCACGTCGTAGGCCTTGAAGGCCTCCTTCTTCGCGTCGATCTCCGCCTTCGGCACCCCGCCGTACAGGTGCGCGCGCACGTCCTGCGGCTCCGCGGCCGACGAGTTGTCGACCCAGCGGCGGATGTTGAGATTGCAGTCGGCTGCCAGCAGATCGTCCCTGCTGACGACGCGCGCGTAGCCGTCGATCGGGGTCCAGTCGCGGTAGACTGTGACGATCTTCTCGACGTGCTCAGGGCCGAGGACGTTCTGGTTCTTGCCCGGCCGGTACTCGCGGTCGGCGTTGATGAAGAGGACGTTGCCCTGCCGGTCGCCGTGCTTGCGGTGCGGCTTGCGCAGGATCAGGACGCAGGCCGGGATGCCGGTGCCGTAGAAGAGGTTCGGGCCGAGGCCGATCACCGCCTCGACGCAGTCGTCCTTCAGCAGTTCCCTGCGGATGTCGCGTTCCTTGCCGCCCCGGAACAGCACGCCGTGCGGCATGACGGTGGCGGCGACGCCGTCGTGCTCCAGCACGGAGATCATGTGCTGGACGAACATCAGGTCGGCCTTCTTGCCCGTCTCCGGCGCCCAGCCCCACTTCATCCGGGTGCCGTGCGCCTCCTCGGCCTTCTCGACCTCGTCCTTGTCGTAGGGGAGAGAGAAGGGCGGGTTCGACAGCACCTTGGTGAAGGTGCGCAGCTGCTTGCTGCCGTCCGGCCGCCAGTGCAGCGGCTCGGTGAGGGTGTCGCCGAGCTGGAGATCGAACTCGCGGATGCCGTGCAGCACCATGTTCATGCTGGCCATGGACCAGGAGGGGCCGTTCTTGTCCTGTCCGTTGACGGACAGCAGCTGCGGTTCCCCGCCGTGCTCCTCGACGTGTTCCCGCGCGGCGATCAGCATGCCGCCAGAGCCCGCGCAGGGGTCGTAGACCGATTCCCGCTCCTTGGGGTCCACGAGGCGGACCATCATCCGCACGACCTCGCGCGGGGTGTAGAACTCGCCGCCGCGCTGCCCCGCCGAGTCGGCGAAGCGGGCGAGCAGGTACTCGTACGCGGCGCCGAGCATGTCCGGGAACTCGAAGTCCTCGTTGCGCAGCCGGTAGAGGCTGAAGTGCCGGATCAAGGCGCGCAGTTCGACCGTCGTGAAACGGGACTTGGTGCCGACCGTGTCGTTGAAGGAGATGTGGGAGGTGACGCCCGCCAGCCGTTCGTTGGAGCCGGTGAGTGCCGCCAGCGCCTGGTCGAGCCCTTCGCCCACCTGCTCGGTGAGGCCGGAGATGCCCGGCTCCGGTTCCGGGACCGGGCCGCCCGTCTCCAGGGGCTCGTGGTACTTGTGGGGGCCCTTCCACCAGCGTGCCTTCTGGGGCACGTAGAAGACGCGGGGGTAGCTCTCGGGGTCGTTGGCGCGGGCGAGGGCGTCCTTCTCGTCCCTGCCCGGTTTCTCGAGTTCCGCGTGGTAGATCCGCTCCCACTCCGGCTGGAACTCGTCCGAGGAACGCTTCAGGAAGAGCATCCCGAAGATGTAGTCCCGGTACTCGGAGGCGTCCATGCGGCCGCGTAGGATGTCGGCGGCCGAGAACAGATGCCGTTCGAGCTGGGGCAGGGTCAGTCTGGCCACGGACCGGTCCTTCGTGCGCCGTCGGGATTCTGGAGAACCCCGGCAGCCTAGTCCGGTCGGCCGGCCCGTAAGAAATCGCCCGTCGGACCGCGGACGATTCCCGGCCTCACCGGGCCGACGTCTCATCCTCGACGATCCCCAGGTGGACGAGGAGCCGCCAGACGTCGGTGGACGGGTCGCGCTTGAGCGGGTCGCAGTTCTCCGCGTGGCCGCTGCGACGGGTCCATTCCTCGTAGCTCTCGGTACGCGGTCCGGGAATCGGAGCGTGCACAAGGTTCCGGGCCGAGCACGAACCGTGCGAGCACAGGCTCACGAGCTTGCGGGCATTGCGTACGGCGTCCTTCTCCCGTCCCAGGAGCGACTGGCCTCGCTGGTCGTCGAGGCCCTTTCCGCGATCACCGGAGGCCTTGTCGTACTCCGCGAAGCCCTTGGCGTCCCGGTGCTCGCGCAGCCGGCGCAGGACGGTGTCGCTCACGCCTCCCTCCTGGCTGGTGAACTGCTGGAAGTGCAGGAGCAGCCACAGTTCGAAGGAGGGGTGGGAGAGCGCCACCTGGACGCCCTGGGCGGCAGCTTCGCGCATCGCGTCCGGGATGTCCTGGTCGCGGTTGTCCTGCGCGTCACGGTCGAAGAGCGCCCACTTCTCGTCCGCCGGGTCGGAGGCGGACTCGATCACCTTCTGCACGACCTCGGTGGGGCGCAGCCCGTTCCTGGCCCCGTGGAACTTGAGTAAGAACTTCTCCCGTTCGCCGTAGGTCTTGTTCAGCAGCGCGATGTAATCCCGTTCGGTCTTCTCGCCCTCGGCGGCGATGTAGACCACCCGGCGGGACTCGTCCTCGTAGGACTGGGGCGGCCGGCGCAGCGGCCTGACGTCGTCGGCGTCACGGCGGCGTCGGCGGCTTCGCGGCTGGTTCCGGTTCTGGCGGTCCTGTGGTCCCCTGTTCACGCTGTTGCCCGCAGCCCCTCTTCGATGAGTGCGATCTGCCGTGCGATCTCGCCGCTGGTCAGTCGGGGGACGCCGCCGTAGTGGCCGTGCAGGTAGCGGCGTTCCAGGTTGTCGTCACGGCGGGCCTTGCGGGCCGCCGTGATGGGGTAGAGCTGGGATTCGCCAGTGGCGTTCTTGAGGGCGATCCACACCTGGTCGCGGTCGAGTGGTCGCTCCACCACGGACGGGCCCAGCAGGGTCGCGTCGTGCGTGGTGAAGATCAGCTGCGCGGTGCGCGGGTTGGCCTCCTCGTCCTGGAAGAGGCGGATGACCTCCGCCGCGAGGATCGGGTGGAGGCTGGAGTCGAGTTCGTCGGCGAGGAGCACCCCGCCCTGGTCCAGGACGTGGAAGAGGGGCCCCAGGAAGGCGAACCAGGCGTGGGTACCCAAGGACTCCTGGTCCCAGAAGTCCAGGGGTCGGGGAGTGCCGTCGGCGCTGCGGTGCAAGAGCTGTACCTCGCCGCTCTCGGGGTCCAGGGTCAGCCCGGTGATCCCCAGATCCGCTGCGGCCAGCATCACACCGATGCGTTTACGCAGCTCGGCACCGTTCTTACGGTCAGTGAGCCGCGTGCGGGTCCACTCTGTCCGATGCGGGACATCCGCTCCCGATGTCACCAGCCAGAGGTTGTCGACGAACCAGCGGTGCACCGCCGAGAGCGCTGGGTGATTGAACGTGGCTCCGGCTGTTAGGAACAGAGCGTCGGGGCGAGTGGAGGAGACGATCACGTCCTTGTGCCCCTTCAGCCCGTTGCCAGGAAAGCGGAACTCGCCGCCTTCGTCGTCCGGGCGGTCCGCCTCACGGTCGAACCACACTTGGCGGCGCCCGGACGGGTAGGCGTGCAGCCACTCGGCCTCCACCCGGTCGTCGGACAGCTCGAAGCCGTAGGTGTAGCGGACGGGTCGCTTCCCGAGAAGTAGATCGACCTCGAAGAGGCTGGTCTCGTCCTGCGCCTCCGAGGCGAGTTCGAACGGCTCCCGTGGCACTCCGGGCCTCTTGCCCCAGTCCGCGAAGGACTCCAGCACCGCCTTCCGCATGAACCGCAGGGCGTCCAGGACGTTGCTCTTGCCGGAAGCGTTGGCCCCGAAGATGCCGACCGTCGGCAGCACGGACACCGGCTTGCCCTCGGAGCGGGCGCCGGTCTGCCGGGCGGTGCTCTCGTTGAGCTCCGTGGCCACGAGGGAGAGCTCGGTCTCCTCCCGGATGGACCTGTGGTTGGCCACCCGAAAACTGAGCAGCACGGCCGACCTCCAGACGAGGCGGGTACCTGTTTCGCCGCCTTAGGCTCCTACGTACGGGTAATCCGCACGGTCGAGCCTAAAGCGACTCGCCAGGATGCGCCAGAGCTCGTCATCGAACGTTGACCGCGCCCTTCCCGCGCCGGGCCCGCGGGAGCGCCGTCAGGCCACGCCGGCCGTCGCGCGCACGGTGGAGGCGATGGTCGCCGAGCCGACCACGCGCGTGCCGTCGTACAGCACGATCGCCTGGCCGGGGGCGACGCCGCGGACGGGCTCGGTGAACGAGACCTCCAGGGTGCCGTCGACGAGTTCCGCCGTCACCTCGGTCTCGCCGCCGTGGGCGCGGAGCTGGGCCGTGTAGGTGCCGGGGCCCGTCGGGGCGGCGCCGCACCAGCGGGGCTTGATGGCGGACAGGGCGGTGACGTCGAGAGCGGCCGCGGGGCCGACCGTGACGGTGTTGTTCACCGGGGAGATGTCGAGGACGTAGCGGGGCTTGCCGTCGGGAGCGGGGGTGCCGATCCGCAGACCCTTGCGCTGGCCGATGGTGAAGCCGTAGGCGCCCTCGTGGGTGCCGAGCCGGTTGCCGGCCTCGTCGACGATGTCGCCCTCCGCCCGGCCGAGCCGGTCGGCGAGGAAGCCCTGGGTGTCGCCGTCGGCGATGAAGCAGATGTCGTGCGAGTCGGGCTTCTTGGCGACGGCCAGGCCCCGGCGCTCGGCCTCCGCGCGGATCTCGTCCTTCGTGGTGAGCGTGTCGCCGAGCGGGAACATGGCGTGCGCGAGCTGCCGGTCGTCCAGCACGCCGAGGACGTAGCTCTGGTCCTTGGCCATGTCGGAGGCGCGGTGCAGTTCGCGGGTGCCGTCCTCGCGCAGGATCACCTTGGCGTAGTGACCGGTGCAGACCGCGTCGAAGCCGAGCGCGAGGGCCTTGTCCAGCAGCGCGGCGAACTTGATCTTCTCGTTGCAGCGCAGGCACGGGTTCGGGGTGCGCCCGGCCTCGTACTCGGCGACGAAGTCCTCGACCACGTCCTCGCGGAAGCGGTCGGCGAGGTCCCACACGTAGAACGGGATGCCGATGACGTCCGCGGCGCGGCGGGCGTCGCGGGAGTCCTCGATGGTGCAGCAGCCCCGTGCGCCCGTGCGGAAGGACTGCGGGTTGGCGGAGAGCGCCAGGTGGACGCCGGTCACGTCGTGCCCCGCCTCGGCCGCGCGGGCGGCGGCGACGGCGGAGTCGACTCCGCCCGACATGGCGGCGAGGACGCGGAGGGGACGGGTGCGCTGCGGGTTGTCAGTCATAACCCTTCCAGAGTAAGGGGGCGCGGGAACCGGAGCGCGCGAGTATGCGTTGAAGATCGCATGGGGGCGAAGAGCGGGTCCACGGGCGGACCCAGGGACGCGGACCGGCACCTCGGGCGCCGGACGCTGATCGTCGGCGGCGCGGCGGCGGCCCTGGGCACGGCGGTGCTGGCGCGTGACGAGCTGGCGCGGCTGTGGTGGCGTACGCCGGGCGTGGAGAAGCCGCGCGAGGAGGGCGCCGTCGACTACGCGGGCGCCCGGTGGGTGGCGGCGTCGGACGCGAACTGGCGGCGTGCGGACCGGCCCGACGACTTCGGCATCGACATGGTGGTCGTCCATGTCACGCAGGGCAGCTTCGCGAGCGCGGTGAAGGCGTTCCAGGACCCGGGTCACAAGGCGGCCACGCACTACATCGTCGGCCAGGACGGGCACGTCACCCAGATGATCCGCGAGCTGGACGTGGCCTACCACGCGGGCAACCGGGACTACAACGAACGCAGTGTCGGCATCGAGCACGAGGGTTTCGTGGACCGGCCGGAGGATTTCACGGAGGCGATGTACGCCGCCTCGGCCCGGCTGACCGCCGGCATCTGCGCGCGGTACGACATACCCGTCGACCGCGAGCACGTCATCGGGCACGTGGAGGTGCCGGGCACCGACCACACCGATCCGGGCCCGCACTGGGACTGGGACCGCTACCTGAAGCTGGTCCGGCGGGCCGCGACGAGCGGGCCGTCGCCCGGTCCCACCGCCGGGCGGGCCGGCAGCACCGGCGTCTGACCCGCCCCGTCGCGTACGGCGGTGCCGCGGGCGACCCCGGCAAGATCCGAACGACACCCCCTAGGACAGCCCCGCCGCCCGCGCGCGTTCCACCGCCGGGCCGATCGCCTTGGCGAGCGCCTCCACGTCGTCCTCCGTGGAGGTGTGGCCGAGCGAGAAGCGCAGGGTGCCGCGGGCGAGGTCCGGATCGGTGCCGGTGGCCAGCAGGACGTGGCTGGGCTGGGCGACGCCGGCGGTGCAGGCGGAGCCGGTGGAGCACTCGATGCCCTGGGCGTCGAGCAGCAGGAGCAGGGAGTCGCCCTCGCAGCCGGGGAAGGTGAAGTGGGCGTTGGCCGGCAGCCGGTCCACCGGGTCGCCGCCGAGGACGGCGTCCGGGACCGCCGAACGGACCGCGTCGACCAGGGCGTCGCGCAGGGCGCCGATCTCGCGGGCGAACCACTCGCGCTGCTCGGTGGCCAGGCGGCCGGCGACCGCGAAGGAGGCGACGGCGGGCACGTCGAGGGTGCCGGAGCGGACGTGGCGTTCCTGGCCGCCGCCGTGCAGGACGGGCACGGGGCTGTACTCGCGGCCCAGCAGCAGCGCGCCGATGCCGTAGGGGCCGCCTATCTTGTGGCCGGAAACCGTCATCGCGGCGAGCCCGGAGGCGGCGAAGTCGACCGGGAGCTGCCCGACGGCCTGGACCGCGTCGGCGTGCAGCGGGACGCCGAACTCGGCTGCCACGTCGGCGAGTTCACGGACCGGCATGACCGTTCCGATCTCGTTGTTGGCCCACATGACGGTGGCGAGGGCGACGTCCGCGGGATCGCGGGCGATGGCCTCGCGCAGCGCCTCGGGGTGGACGCGGCCGTACGCGTCGACCGGCAGGTACTCGACGGTCGCGCCCTCGTGCTCACCGAGCCAGTGGACGGCGTCCAGGACGGCGTGGTGCTCGACGGGACTGGCCAGGACGCGGGTGCGGGCCGGGTCGGCGTCGCGGCGGGCCCAGTACAGGCCCTTGACGGCGAGGTTGTCGGCCTCGGTGCCGCCGGAGGTGTACACGACCTCGCTGGGGCGGGCGCCGAGGGCGGCGGCGAGGGTCTCGCGGGCCTCCTCGACGGTGCGCCGTGCGCGGCGGCCGGACGCGTGGAGGGAGGAGGCGTTGCCGGTGGCGCCCACGTGCGCGGTGAGTGCCTCGACCGCCTCGGGGAGCATCGGGGTGGTCGCGGCGTGGTCGAGGTAAGCCATGGTGGGGCCGATTCTACGGGGCCGCCCGGCCCGGCCACGGATCAAGGCCGGTCTCTTCGGCGGACCGGGACCGGTCCGGGTGTCGGGTGGCTCACAGACTCCACGACATGGTGTTGTCCGCGGACATGAAGGCCACCAGGACCAGCAGGTCGGCGACGCCCAGGCCGAGACCGAGGAGCGCCCGGCCGCGGCGGGCGGTGCCCCGCCACAGGGCGACGCCGGCGAGCGCGATGGCGACGGGGCCCAGGAAGACGTTGAGGACGAGCAGGCCGAGGAGGCCGAGGACGAAGGACGCGACGGCCATGCCGTCGGTGTCATGGATACCGGTCCGGCGGGTGGCCGGTGCGGTGAGCTGCACGGTGTTCTCCTTACGGTGCGTCGGTGGACCGGACGGGGCCTCGATGGGCCGGCGGCGGTCAGTGGGCGGAGGTGCTCCGGTGGCGGCCGTGCCGCTCGCGGACCGCGAAGACGCCCAGCCAGACGGCGATGACCAGGCCGACGGCGACGGAGAAGGTGAGCGGCGCGTGGGCGACGGTGCCCAGGACGGCGCCGAGGAGCAGAAGCGCGACGACGAGAAACAGCATGGAGCGGATCCCCCAACCTTCGGTGAACGGTTGTAGTTACAGTTGTTCACTGACTTTCCAGTCTAGCGCGCCCCATGGCTTTCCAATTCCAGAGAACAGTTGTTAACTGCATGGTATGAGTCACACTCTCGGCGTCCGGCAGGCCCAGAAGCAGAAGACCCGTCAGGCGCTCCTGGACGCGGCCCTCGCGCTGCTGGAGGAGCAGAGCCTGAGCAGCCTGGGCCTGCGCGAGGTCACCCGTGCGGTCGGCGTCGCGCCGACCGCCTTCTACCGGCACTTCCGTTCCACCGCCGACCTCGGCGTGGCACTGGTGGAGGAGGCGCTGGGCAGCCTGCATCCGATGATCCGGACGACGGTGTCGCCCGTGGAGGACAGTGACGAACGCATCGCCCGTGCCGTGGAGTTGATCGCCGGCCATGTGGCCGCGCACCCCGCCCACGTCCGGTTCATCGCCCGGGAGCGCCACGGCGGGGTGCAGCCGGTCCGCGAGGCCATACGCGACCAGCTGGCCCGGTTCGCCGAGGAGGTGCAGGCCGAGCTGGCCAAGGACCCGCAGTCGGCGGGCTGGAACGACGACGACCTGCTGATGCTCGCGGGCCTCTACGTCGACCAGATGCTGATCACGGCCTCGCTGTTCCTGGAGACGCTGGAGGCTTCGGAGGAGGAGCGCCGGCACGTCGCCGCCGTCGCGACCCGCCGCATGCGGCTGATCAGCATCGGCCGCCGGCACTGGCTCGACTGACCGGGCGGGGAACGCCGGCACACGCACGGGGCGCCGGGACCCTTCGGTCC
>NZ_JBHXFL010000023.1:0-48450 GCF_042724095.1 Streptomyces sp. NPDC127100 | reverse complement strand
GGTCTCTAGGGGGCGGCGCGCACCCGCCCCCACGGCGGGGGGGCGCCGCCCCCGTCGCGCCCCCCCGCCCCGGTGTGCGGTGCGAGGGGGCCGACGCCCCCGTGGGGCGCGTCAGCCGAGCCGGACGCGGGCCAGCTGGCGGGACTGGGCCACCAGGCGGTCGGTGCTGTCCCAGACCTCGGCGTCCTCCTCGAGGAAGCCGCCGGCGAGGTTGCGGGTGGTGATGGAGACGCGCAGCGGACCCGGCGCCGGGCGGCAGCGCACGTGCACGGTCAGCTCGACCGTCGGCACCCAGCCCTTCAGCCCGAGCTCGAAGGCGGTCGGCGGCAGCGCGTCCACCGCGAGGAGCAGGGAGAGGGGATCGGAGTCGCGGCCGTCGGCGAGCCCGAACCAGGCCCGCATCTCCCCCTTGCCCGAGGGCTGCCCGAGGGCCCAGCCCAGGGTGGCGGGGTCCAGCTTGAGCATCAGCCGGTCGGCGATGGCGGAGCTGCCCTCCACCGGGGCGGGGCCGTCCTCCGGGCCGAAGCACTCGCTCACCGGCGGGAACACGGGCGCCTTCGCGGACGTGCGGACGTCGTCGGGCAGCGTGTCGAGGTCGCCGTACGAGGCGAGCACGCGGATGCGCTCGACCTCGTTGCCCTCGTCGTCGTACTGGAAGAGGGACGCCTGCCCGGTGGAGAGCGTGCGGCCGGTGCGGACCGTCTCCGTGCGGACGACCGCCGGGCCCGGCTGGGACGCGGTGAGGTAGTGCGCCGAGACGGTGAAGGGGTCGGGGTGCGGCAGGGCGTCCCCGAGGGCGCGACCCAGGACGGCCAGCAGGTAGCCGCCGTTGACGGCGTTGATGATCGTCCAGCCGGCGGAGAGGTCGATGTCGTAGACACCGGGTGCGCGCCGGGTGACGCGGGTGTCCCGGTCGAACTCGCTGTCGCCGATGGTGGCCCGAGTGGCCGGTGCGGAGGCTGCTTCTGGCATGGCTGCACGGTACAACAGGAAACTACTAAGCGGTAGCTTTTCCGAGGTCCCGGGCGCGGACGGTGGCGAGAGACCTCTCACTCCCCCTCGACGACCGTCGACCGCCGGTTCCACGCGCGCGGTGCCCGCCAGTGGTAGCGCAGGGCCAGCAGCCGCAGGACGAAGGCGGTGACCACCGCGAAACCGCTCGTGAACGGGCTCAGCGCGTCGAAGCGGATGCACAGGACGACCATGGTGGCGCCGACGATGGCCGGGACGGCGTACAGGTCGCGGTCCCAGCGCAGCAGCGAGGGCACCTCGTTGGCCAGCACGTCGCGCAGCACACCGCCGCCCACCGCGGTGGCCATGCCCAGACAGGCGGAGGCGGTCAGGCCGAGCCCGTAGTCGTACGCCTTGGTCGTGCCGGCGACGCAGAACAGGCCGAGGCCGGCCGCGTCGAAGACGTTGACGCCGGTCTGGAGGCGCTCGACGTGGGGGTGCAGGAAGAAGACCAGCGCGGTGGCGAGCAGCGGGGTCAGGAAGTAGCCCAGGTCCGAGAACGCGGCGGGCGGCACCGCGCCGATGACCAGGTCCCGGAAGAGCCCGCCGCCCAGCGCGGTGACCTCGGCGAGCACGGCGATGCCGAAGACGTCGAAGTTCTTGCGGACGGCCAGCAGGGCGCCCGAGATGGCGAAGACGAAGATGCCGATCAGGTCGAGCGTGTGCTGCACGGTGGGGCTGAAGAGTTGCTCGTACACCCTGCCATTCTCACCTGCCCGTGAGCCCCCGCCTTACAAACGAAGGCGGGGGCTCACGGGCCGGGCCGGGCTACTTCTTCTTCTTGGCCGGGGGCTCGGCGTCGCCGTCCGTCTCCGCCGCACCGGACGCGGCGGCCTCGGGCTCGTCCGAACCGGCCTCGTCCGCCTCGGGCTCGTCCACCGCCGGCGCCTCGGGAGTGGCCGTGGCCTCGGGAGCGGCCTTCGCCTTGGCGTCGGCCTCCGGCTCGGCGTCGGTCTCCGGCTTCGAGCCGGCTTCCGCCTCCGAGCCGGCCTCCGCTTCGGGAGCGGCCGCCTCGGGCTTCTCGTCCGCGGCCTCCGCCTCCGCGGCCTTCGCCTCCGCGACCACCGCCGCCGAGGCCTCCGCCTTCGCGGCGACCGCGTCGGCGGACTCCGGCTCGGCGCGCTCCGCGTCGGCGGACTCCGGCTCCGTGGCGACCGCCGCCGGGGCTTCCGCCTCCGATGCCTCCGCCTCGGCGGTCTCCGCCTTCACGGGGTCCGCCTTCGTTCCCTCCACCTCCGCGGCCACCGCCGCGGAGGTCTTCGCGGACTCCGCCAGGGCCTCGTCCGGGACCGACTCCGCCGCCTCCTTGGCCGCGGTGAGCAGGACGACGTCCTGCGGGGCCTGGTCCTCGAAGTTCTCCGGGTGGTGGCAGGCCACCTGCTGGCCCGGACGCAGCTCCTTCAGCGGCGGCTCCGTGGTCTTGCAGATCTGCGTCGCCTTCCAGCACCGCGTGTGGAAGCGGCAGCCGCTCGGCGGGGAGATCGGCGAGGGCACGTCGCCGCGCAGCAGGATCCGCTCGCTCTTGGCGCCCCGGCGCTTCGGGTCCGGCACCGGCACCGCCGACATCAGCGCCTTGGTGTACGGGTGCATCGGCGCCTCGTACAGCGAGGTGCGGTCGGCGAGCTCGACGATCTTGCCCAGGTACATCACCGCGATCCGGTCCGAGACGTGCCGGACGACGGACAGGTCGTGCGCGATGATCACGTACGTCAGGCCGAGCTCCTGCTGGAGGTCGTCCATGAGGTTGACGACCTGCGCCTGGATGGACACGTCCAGCGCGGAGACCGGCTCGTCCGCCACGACCAGCTTCGGCTTCAGCGCGAGCGCGCGGGCGATGCCGATGCGCTGGCGCTGACCGCCGGAGAACTCGTGCGGGTAGCGGTTGTAGTGCTCGGGGCTGAGACCCACCAGCTCCAGGAGCCGCTGGACCTCCTTCTTCACCCCGCCCTCGGGCTCCACGCCCTGGAGGCGGAACGGCGCCGAGACGATGCCGCCGATGGTGTGGCGCGGGTTCAGCGAGCCGTACGGGTCCTGGAAGATCATCTGGATGTCCCGCCGCAGCGGGCGCATCCCGGCCGTGTTCAGCCGCGTGATGTCCTTGCCCTCGAAGTGGATCGAGCCGCCCGTCGGGTCCTGGAGCCGGGTGATGACCCGGCCCATGGTCGACTTGCCGCAGCCCGACTCGCCGACCACGCCGAGGGTCTCGCCCTTGCGCACCTCGAAGTCGATGCCGTCGACGGCCTTGACCGCGCCGGCCTGGCGCCGGAGAACGCCCTTGTGGATCGGGAAGTGCTTCTGCAGGCCCTCGACCTTCAGCAGCACCTCACGCTCCTCGGGTGAGGACGCCTGGGCCGGGACCGTCTTCGCGTCCGTCTTCTTCGTATCGCTCACAGCTTCGGCGCAATCTCTTCGGTCCAGATCCGCGTGCGGTCCTCCGGCGAGAGGTGACAGGCGGAGAAGTGCCCGCTGCCGACCACCTCGAGTTCCGGCCGCACGGTACGGGTGACATCGCCCTTGGGGATGTCCGCGTACGGGCAGCGGGGGTGGAAGGCGCAGCCCGAGGGGACGTTGATGAGGCTCGGCGGGGAACCCTTGACCGGGATGAGCCGCTCGGAGGTGTCGCGGTCGATGCGCGGCATCGAGCCGAGCAGGCCCCAGGTGTACGGGTGCTGCGGCCGCTCGAAGACGTCGTCGACCGAACCGCGCTCCACGCACCGGCCGCCGTACATCACCAGGACGTCGTCGGCGATCTCGGCGACCACGCCCAGGTCGTGGGTGATGAGGACGACCGCGGAGCCGAACTCCTTCTGCAGGTCGCGGATGAGGTCGAGGATCTGCGCCTGGACGGTCACGTCCAGGGCGGTCGTCGGCTCGTCCGCGATGAGCAGCTCGGGGTTGTTGACCAGCGCCATGGCGATCATGGCGCGCTGGCGCATACCGCCCGAGAACTCGTGCGGGTAGCTGTCGACCCGCTTGCCGGGCTCGGGGATGCCGACCCGGTCGAGCATCTCGATCGCCCGCTTGCGCGCGGTCTTCCTGTTGACGTCGTGGTGGACCCGGTACGCCTCCACGATCTGGTTGCCGATCGTGTAGTACGGGTGCATCGCGGACAGCGGGTCCTGGAAGATCATCGCCATCTCGCGGCCGCGCAGCCGGCGGACCTCGTCCGGGTCGGCGGAGACGAGCTCCTTGCCGCCGAGCCAGATCTCCCCTGACATCTGCACGTTCTTGCCGCGCGAGCCGAGCCGGTGCAGGCCCATGATCGCCAGCGAGGTGACGGACTTGCCCGATCCCGACTCGCCGACGATGCAGAGGGTCTTGCCCTTCTCCACCTGGAAGCTGAGCCCGTCGACGGACTTGACCAGGCCGTCGTCGGTGGGGAAGTGCACCTTGAGGTCACGGACCGCGAGGAACGCGTCGGGCGCGTTCGACGGCGGGGTCGTGGGCTCACCCACGGCGGCCCCGGTCTTGGAGAGTTCGGTCACGAGAGCCTCACGCGTGGGTCGGCGGCGGCGTACAGCAGGTCCACCAGGAGATTGGCGATCACGACGAAGAAGGCTGCGAGCAGGGTGACGCCGAGGATCGGGGGCAGGTCGTTGTCGGTGATGCCCTGCACCGCGTACTGGCCGATGCCGGGCAGCGAGAACACCTTCTCGGTGATCACGGCGCCGCCGAGCAGCAGGCCGAGGTCCATGCCGAAGACGGTGATGATCGGCGTCAGCGCGGCCCGCAGCCCGTGCCGGGCCACGACTCTGCGCTCCCGCAGGCCCTTGGCGCGGGCCGTGCGGATGAAGTCCTCGTTCATCGTCTCCAGCATGCCGGAGCGGGTGAGCCGCGCGTAGATGGCGGAGTACAGCAGGGCCAGCGAGCACCAGGCCGGGAAGAGCGTGTTGGCCCACTGGGCCGGGTTCTCCGTGAGCGGCACGTAGGTGCGTCCGAAGATCGGCCACTGGAAGGTGAACAGCAGGAGCAGCAGGTTGCCCGTGAAGAACATGGGCAGCGACACACCGGCGAGCGCGACGCCCATGAAGGTGCGGTCGAAGACGCTGCGGGGCTTGAGCGCCGAGATGACGCCGATCAGGACACCGGAGACCAGCCACAGCACGGCGGCGCCGCCGGCCAGCGAGAGGGTCACCGGGAGGCGGGAGGTGAGCTGCGGCCACACCTCGACGTGGTTCTTGAAGGAGTAGCCGAAGCAGGGCGCGTCGCACTGCGCCGTGGTGGGGCCCAGGTTGTAGGTGGCGCCGCTGACGATCCCCTTGATGAAGTGCCAGTACTGGACGTACAGGGGCTCGTCCAGACCGAGGTTCTGCTTGACCGCGAGGATGTCCGCCTTCGTCGGGCTCTTTCCGATGTACTGCTGCGCGAGCTGGTCGGCGGTCTGACCGGCGAGCCGCGGCAGCAGGAAGAAGATCGCGAAGGTGACCGCGGTGACGACCAGCAGCAGGATCACTGCCGCGAACGTCCGACGGAGGATGTACGAGATCACGGGGACCGGCGCTGGTGCCCGCGGGCCGCGAAGCCCGCGGGCACCAATGCCTTCACCTGCCTTCCGGGGCTACTTCTTGGTCGTGCCGATGTTGAGGTAGTCGTACTGACCGCTGAAGGCCGCCGTGGACACCAGGTTGGTGAAGTTGGACGGGCGGTACAGCAGGACCTTGAAGTAGGTCAGCGGGACCATGGTGGCCAGGTCCATCGCACGCTTGTCGATCTGGCCGTACAGCGCGTTGCGCTCGCTGTCGCTCTCGGTGGCGATGGCCTTCTCGAGCGTCTCGTTGATCTGCTTGTCGTTGATGTACGACAGGTTGGTGTTGCCCGAGGCGCCGATGGCGTCACCGTGCAGGATCTGCTGCAGGAAGCCGTAGCCGGACGGCCAGTCGGCACCCCACTGCATCATGTGCAGGCCGATGTTCTGCTTCTTGTCGAACGTCGGCACACCCGCGTAGTCGGTGAAGTACTTGCCCGACGGGTACTGCTTCAGGCTGGCGTTGATGCCGACCTTCTTCAGCGAGGCGATGATCGCGGTGGCCGCGTCGATCTCCTGCGGGCGGTCGCTGCGCGCCGAGATGTTGGTGTTGATGCTGGTCTTGCCGCAGGCCTTCAGCTGCTCCTTGGCCTTGGCGACGTCGCCCTTGTTGCCGTCCGTCGCGTAGGTGTCGGCCTTCGCGTAGCCGGTGATGTCCGGCGGGAGGACGGTGGTGGCGATCTCACCGCGGATCGGGCCGCCGAGGGCGGTCTGCACGGAGACCTTGTCGATGGCGTACTCGACGGCCTTGCGGCACTCGACCTTGTCGAACGGCGCGACCTGCGAGTTGATCGCCATGTAGACCAGGCGGCCACCGTAGGTGTTGTCGGTGTTGGCCTTCAGGGTGGTGTCGTTGACGACCTTCGCCTGCGTCGCGGCCTGGACACCGGTGCCGCCGAGGTCGATCGCGGTGCCGGCCTGGACGTCCTGGTCGATCGTCTCGGCGTTGACCTTGAGCTTGACGACGATCTTCTCCGGGTACTGCTTGCGCAGCGGGTCCGTCTTCGGGTCCCAGTTCTCGTTGCGGACGAGGACGGCCTGCTTGCCCTCCTCGTAGCTCTCGAACTTGTACGAGCCGGAGGACACGATGCTCTTGACGTAGTCGATGCCCTTGTCCTTGGACTGGGGCACCGGCGCGGTCTGCGGAGTGGCGACCAGGTAGTCGAACTCCTGGAAGGACCGGTTGAGGTGGAAGACGATCGTGGTGTCGTCCGGCGTCTGGATGGACTTCAGGCCCTCGGGGCTCTTGTCCTTGTACGGGCCCTTGTACTTGTCGCCGTCCTGCATGAACTGCTGGAAGTAGTTCGGACCGAGGGAGAGCACGTCACGCGCGAAGTTGGAGCGCTCGACCGCGTACTTGACGTCCTTCGCGGTGATCGGGGTGCCGTCCTGGTACTTCAGGCCCGGACGCAGCTTGTACGTCCAGGTCTTGCCGCCGTCGCTCGGCACGCCCTTGCTGGCGGCGAGGTCCGGGACCAGGGTGTTGCCCTTCTCGCCCGCGCCGGGCTGGAAGGTCATCAGCGGGCGGGCGTACAGCCGGCTGAGGTTGTACATGTACGCGTAGTACGTGTTGCCGGGGTCGAAGGAGTCCGGCACGTCCGAGTACTCGTACGTGACCGTTCCACCCTTCTGGGTGGAGGCGTTGACGACACCCTTGGTCGCTGCGTTGGCCTCAGCCGACTTCTTACCGTTGTTGTCCGAGTTGTCATCGGCCTTGCTGCAAGCCGAAAGCAGCAAGCTCGCACTGCCGATGGCCGCGACCGCGGCCAGCGCTGACCTTCGCATGATGGTCTGCTTCCCCTCCATTGTTGGCAAAATCTTTGGGACTCTCGCGGCAGTCGCCGGTCAGCGGCTGCGCGGGTCGAGAGCGTCACGGAGACCGTCGCCGAGCAGGTTGAACGCCAGGACGGTCACGAAGATGGCGAGACCAGGAACGATCATGAACTGGGGGTCGACCTGGTAGAAGGCGACCGCCTGGTTGATCATGCCGCCCCACGAGGCCTGCGGGGGCTGGATGCCGACGCCGAGGAAGCTCAGGGACGCCTCGAAGATGATGTTGGTCGGGATGAGCAGCGTCGAGTAGACGATGATCGGGCCGACGAGGTTCGGCAGCAGCTCCCGGAAGAGGATGTACGGGCCCTTGGCGCCCATCCCCCGGGAGGCGTCGACGAACTCCCGTTCACGCAGGGCCAGCGTCTGGCCGCGGACGATGCGGCCCAGATAGGGCCAGTTGAAGAAGCCGATGACGAAGACCAGCACCATGATGTGCAGCGGCAGGCCCTCCAGTCCGAAGGCGCCGCCCTGCAGGGTCGCCGAGATGGCGATCGCGAACAGCAGGAGGGGGAAGGCCAGGAAGGTGTCCATCAGCCGGCTGATGATCGTGTCGACGCGTCCGCCGTAGTAGCCGGCCACCACGCCGAGGACCGCGCCGATGGTGTTGGACAGGATCGTGGCGCCGAAGGCGACGACCAGCGAGACCCAGGAGCCCTCGAGGATGCGGGTGGCGATGTCCCGGCCGAACTTCGGCTCCACACCGAGCGGGTGGTCCCAGCTCATGCCGCCGAAGTCGCCCTTGGGCAGCGAGGTGTTGGGGTCGATCAGGTCCTGGTTGAGGGCGTTGGGGTCCAGGCCGAAGATCGCCTGGATGGGGCGGGAGAGGATCGCGAGGAGGATCAGCAGGATCACGACGACCCCGCCGGCCATGGCGACCTTGTCCTTCTTGAAACGGGACCAGGCGATCTGCCCCAGGGAACGGCCCTCGATCTGCCCCTTATCGGCACCGGCGAGGACAGCCTCGGGCTGTGCCTCGGCTTGCGCCCCGGTGGTCTCGATCGGTGCGGTCACAGTGACCCGACCCCTCTCGCCGGTGGTGACCGGCCTACACCCGCCGTGGATTACGGCTTTGTCGACTTGCTCTCGAGCACGGGATCGAACGATCCGGTGTCTGTCTCGGGAGTCTTCAGCGTCGTCACGATCACCCGCCAGGCCTGACCGGGAAAGTATGCGCAACCGTGATGCACTGCTAGGGATTCCGTTATCCGAACAGTGGGTAACGGCCTTCGGACGAAGGACAGTTGGGACAGAACGGCGAAATCGCCGACCTTCGCGACCTTCCGTCGCCGTCTACGCGCGAAGAAATGTGTTCGTGACGTGAAGAGCACGGAGCGTCGCCGGCACCGGCGGCGCGACCCGACGCTCCGTCAGAAGGCCCCGCGAGCGGGAGGGTAGCCGTACCCGGCGCCGGGCGCCTGGGCGGGGGCCGCGTGGGCCTCGCGGTCGTAGAAGGGGCGGGCGTTGACGCGCAGCCACATGGCGACCGGGTCGTGCGCGTCGGTCATCGCGACCGTCGACACCGGCAGGCCCTCCGGTACCGCGGCGACGGACTGCTGCATCATCGCGCGCACGGCGTCCACGGCCGGCGGCGACGTGTCGTAGACGTCGAGGCCGATGGCGAGGTACGGGGCGCCCAGCGACGGCTGCACCCAGGCGCGGCGCAGCGCGCGCACCGCCGGGGTGCGGTGGGCGTTCTGCGCGAGCAGGGCGTAGAACTGCGGGATCTCGATGGCCGGTTCGGACAGGCGCAGCGGCCCGGCGGGCTGGCGGTCGAGACCGGAGGCGATGCGGCGCAGATCGAGCCAGGGGATGCCGACCCCGCCGCCGGGGGCGTGCGGGTTGAGCCAGAGGCCGAAGTGGTCCGGGTAGAGGGCGCGGGCCACCTCCAGACCGTCGACCACCTCGTACGACCGGTTCCAGCCGCTGGCGGAGAGCTCCTGGGCGGAGGTGACGCAGGGCGCGTAGCCGAACCCGTCGACCTCCATGCTCCCGTACTGGGCGTCCGGGGAGCCGGCCTGACCGTGCCACAGCAGCATCCAGACCTGGCCGGAGGCGGGGGCGGCGAGCGCGCGGAGCAGGGCCTCGTAGGCGTCGTAGCGTCCGGGCGTCACCTGGCGCAGCATGTGCTCGACCTGCCCGGTCGCGGCGGTACCGCTCGCGCTCACCTTTTACCGACCCTTCGAGAATCGTCCCCTGTTGTGACACCAGCTTAGGGCTCCGCCGGCGGCGGCGGTTCGGAGCGCGGGGCTCGTCGTCCGCCGGCGGGTGCGGGTGCCTCCCGGCCTGTCGCGCTCCCGCGGCGGCGCCGTCCGGGTCACGGCCCCGCGCCCCGACGGGGCGCTCCCCCCGCGGGCGCTCACAAGGCCTGGTCGTAGAAGGGGCGTACGTGCGCCCGCATCCAGTCGCAGACCGGGTCCTGGGCCGCCTCCAGGAGGACCAGGTTGACCGGCCACGCGACCGGGACCGCGCCGAGGGCGCGGCCGAGGGCGTCGAGGGGGAGCGCCTGGGCGTCGCCCTCCCAGTGGGAGAGTTCCACGCCGACGAACATCACCGGGTCGGCGGTCTCGACGGCGGCCAGGCAGCGGCGGGCGGTGCGGACCACGCCGGTGGCGGCGAACTCGGCGGAGGCCGCGGCCAGGAAGTCCACCGGGTCGTCCTGCCAGTCGGGTTCGAAGAGGCGGACCCGGCCGCCGGACGCGGGCCCGTCCAGCGGGGTGCGTCCGGCCCGGCACAGCTCGGCCACGGCGGCCGGCGGCAGCGGGACGCCGACGACGCCGTCCGGGTTCACGGCGATACCGACCTGCGGGGGCAGACCGCGGGCGAACTCGACGGCGGGGGCGACGGTGTACGCCATGTGGGGGCCGGCGACCAGGCGGAGCTGCTCCTCGGAGCTGAACACCGGCACATGGGCCTGGCCGTCGATCTCCACCGTGGGCAGGTCGAGGGGGCCGCTGTCCGGGCCGCCGCCGTTCGGCAGCGGGACCCAGACGAAGCTGCGGCCGAGCACCTCCGTGATCCGGCCGCCGGCGCCCGGCACGCCGAGGGAGGCCGACAGCACCTCCTCCAGCTCGTTGCCGGGCCATCCGCCGTGCGGGTGGGGATGCGGCCGCGCCGGGAACTCCGGTGAGAGGTCCGCCGGGAAGTCCGCTGGGAAGTCCATCTGCCTACCGCCTGCCTGGGTACCGCTGCTGTGGCTGAAAGGCTAACCCGTTCGGCCCCACCGGCCCACGGTGCGTCACCTCAGCCGGTGAAGGCGATCCGGTGCAGCGTGTCCGCCGCCGCCCGGTCGAGGAGGACCGCCGAGGCGCACCCGGCGGGCAGGGTGGCCCCGGTCACGGCGGCCAGCAGGCGCCGGGTGGCCGCGCGGTGCCGCAGGAACGCGTACCGCGACACGCCCCGGCCCCGCTCGCGCTGGCCGGCCAGGGCGTCGTCGGCGCCGACGTCGAGGAGCAGCAGGTGCAGGGTGCCGCCGCGCCGGCGCGCCTCGCGGGCCAGCCAGCCGCGCACCCAGGCCTGCGTGCCGCAGTCGTGCACGACGACGCCCTCGCCGGAGCGCAGGGCGCGGCGCAGCCCGGCGTAGTGGGCGAGGCGGACGAGGGGCCGGTAGAGGGCGTACGGGAGGAGGCGCGGCATGCGGCGGTCCCAGCGGTCCCGGGTGTCCTGCGAGTCGACGCGCAGGCCGCGCACCGTGCGCCGCATGAGGGTGGACTTGCCGCTGCCGGGCAGGCCGGTGATCACCACCACGTCCCGGGGCCCGAAGAGCAGGGCGTGCGGGCTGCGGCCGTCGCGGTCCCGCAGATCGCGGACGACGGGTGCGGCGGGTGCGGCGCACGCCGTCCCGGCCGGGGTGGGCCGCTTCGGCAGCGCGATGCCCGAGGTCGTTGCGTACGCCGTGGTCCTGTTCACCGTGATCGTCCTCCCCTGGGGCGGTTCACGAGTTCCCGTCCCCGTCGAGTGTAAAGAGAAGGTAATGCGGCGGTCTCGCGTTTTCGTGCGCTTACTGCCACAAGCCGGTTACAGATCACGGTCTGCCACGAACGGGCCCGGCGTGCAATGATGGCGGCGCCAACTGCATACCGGCCGTTTGAATCCGCGCGGGAGAGTCCCCGGCCTTCGCCGGGGCGCCGAAGGAGCAAGTCCCTCCCTTGAATCTCTCAGGCCCCGTTACCGCGCGGGCGAGGCACATCTGAAAAGCGGGCCGCCGACCGACGGCTGCCCCACCCAAGGTGCAAGTCCTGATCGCCGCACTCCGGTGGTCATGGCGAACCTCTCAGGTTCCGATGACAGATGGGGAGGACCGCCCTCGCCCGTCCAGTCCTGTCCTGGGAGACGAACGACCGATGAGCAGTACCGAACTGCGCCGTACCGCGCTCGATGCCACGCATCGCGCGCTGGGCGCGACGATGACCGACTTCGCCGGCTGGGACATGCCCCTGCGCTACGGCTCCGAGCGCGACGAGCACGTGGCGGTGCGCACCCGGGCCGGGCTCTTCGACCTCTCCCACATGGGTGAGATCACGGTCACCGGCCCGCAGGCCGCCGACCTGCTGGACCACGCGCTGGTCGGGAACATCGGCACCGTGAAGCCGGGCCGGGCCCGCTACACCATGATCTGCCGCGAGGACGGCGGCATCCTGGACGACCTGATCGTCTACCGCCTGGGCGAGACCGAGTACCTGGTCGTCGCCAACGCCTCCAACGCCCAGGTGGTGCTGGACGCGCTCACCGAGCGGGCCGTCGGCTTCGACGCCGAGGTCCGTGACGACCGCGACGCCTACGCGCTGCTGGCCGTGCAGGGGCCCGAGTCCCCGGGCATCCTGGCCTCGCTCACCGACGCCGACCTGGACGGCCTGAAGTACTACGCGGGCCTGCCGGGCACGGTCGCCGGCGTGCCGGCGCTCATCGCGCGCACCGGTTACACCGGCGAGGACGGCTTCGAGCTGTTCGTGAAGCCGGAGCACGCCGTGGAGCTGTGGCAGGCGCTGACCAAGGCGGGCGAGGGCGCCGGGCTGGTGCCGTGCGGCCTGTCCTGCCGGGACACGCTCCGCCTGGAGGCGGGCATGCCGCTGTACGGGCACGAGCTGACGACCGCGCTGACGCCCTTCGACGCCGGCCTCGGCCGGGTGGTGAAGTTCGAGAAGGAGGGCGACTTCGTGGGCCGGGCCGCGCTCCGGGAGGCCGCCTCGCGGGCCGAGACGAACCCGCCCCGCGTCCTGGTCGGCCTGGTCGCCGAGGGCCGCCGGGTCCCGCGCGCCGGGTACGCGGTCGTCGCCGGCGGCGAGGTGGTCGGCGAGGTCACTTCCGGCGCCCCCTCCCCCACGCTGGGCAGGCCGATCGCCATGGCGTACGTCGACGCGGCGCACGCCGCTCCGGGCACCGCCGGCGTCGGCGTGGACATCCGGGGCACCCACGAGCCGTACGAGGTCGTGGCGCTGCCGTTCTACAAGCGCCAGAAGTAGACACCGGGCGTGCGGGGCGCTTCGCCGCCCCCGTGCGCGTCCGGCGCCTCCCATCAGCAGGTTCCGCAGTCCCCCCGTCACCACCACTCCCCCGCGTACAGGAGAATTCAGGCCATGAGCAACCCCCAGCAGCTGCGCTACAGCAAGGAGCACGAGTGGCTGTCGGCCGCCGAGGACGGCGTCTCGACGGTCGGCATCACGGAGCACGCGGCCAACGCGCTCGGTGACGTCGTCTTCGTCCAGCTCCCCGATGTCGGCGCCACCGTGGCCGCGGGCGAGACCTGCGGCGAACTGGAGTCGACCAAGTCGGTCTCCGACCTGTACTCCCCCGTCTCCGGCGAGGTCACCGAGGTCAACGACGACGTCGTCGGCGACCCGTCGCTGGTGAACTCGGCCCCCTTCGAGGGCGGCTGGCTGTTCAAGGTGCGCGTCAGCGAGGAGCCGGGCGACCTGCTCTCCGCCGACGAGTACACCGAGTTCGCCGGCGCCTGAGGAGACACGGACGCATGTCGCTTCTGAACACCCCCCTGCACGAGCTCGACCCCGACGTCGCCGCCGCCGTCGACGCCGAGCTGGACCGCCAGCAGTCCACCCTCGAGATGATCGCCTCCGAGAACTTCGCGCCGGTCGCGGTCATGGAGGCACAGGGCTCGGTCCTCACCAACAAGTACGCCGAGGGCTACCCGGGCCGCCGCTACTACGGCGGCTGCGAGCACGTCGACGTGATCGAGCAGATCGCCATCGACCGGGTCAAGGCGCTGTTCGGTGCCGAGCACGCCAACGTGCAGCCGCACTCGGGCGCCCAGGCCAACGCGGCGGCGATGTTCGCGCTGCTCAAGCCGGGCGACACGATCATGGGTCTGAACCTCGCCCACGGCGGGCACCTGACCCACGGCATGAAGATCAACTTCTCCGGCAAGCTCTACAACGTCGTCGCCTACCACGTCGGCGACGACGGCCAGGTCGACATGGCCGAGGTGGAGCGCCTCGCCAGGGAGAACCGGCCGAAGCTGATCGTGGCCGGTTGGTCGGCCTACCCGCGGCAGCTGGACTTCGCCGCGTTCCGCAAGGTCGCCGACGAGGTCGGCGCGTACCTGATGGTCGACATGGCGCACTTCGCCGGTCTGGTCGCGGCGGGCCTGCACCCGAACCCGGTCCCGCACGCCCACGTGGTGACCACCACGACCCACAAGACGCTGGGCGGCCCGCGCGGCGGTGTGATCCTCTCCACGGCCGAACTCGCCAAGAAGATCAACTCCGCCGTCTTCCCCGGTCAGCAGGGCGGCCCGCTGGAGCACGTGGTGGCCGCCAAGGCCGTCGCCTTCAAGGTCGCGGCGAGCGACGACTTCAAGGAGCGCCAGCGTCGTACGCTGGAAGGCGCCCGGATCCTGGCCGAGCGCCTGGTGAAGGACGACGCGAAGGCGGCGGGCGTCTCCGTCCTGACCGGCGGCACGGACGTCCACCTGGTCCTGGTGGACCTGCGCGACTCCGAGCTGGACGGCCAGCAGGCCGAGGACCGTCTGCACGAGGTCGGCATCACGGTCAACCGCAACGCCGTCCCGAACGACCCGCGCCCGCCGATGGTGACGTCCGGTCTGCGCATCGGTACGCCGGCCCTGGCGACCCGCGGCTTCACGGCCGAGGACTTCGCCGAGGTGGCGGACGTGATCGCCGAGGCGCTCAAGCCGTCGTACGACGCGGAGGCGCTGAAGGCCCGGGTGAAGGCCCTGGCGGACAAGCACCCGCTGTACCCGGGTCTGAACAAGTAACCGACGGCATCACCCGGGGGCGCCGCGTCCGCCACGAGCGGGCACGGCGCCCCACCCCCTCCGCACCACCCCCGTTATGAGGAGTCCCCGTGGCCATCTCGGTCTTCGACCTGTTCTCGGTCGGCATCGGCCCGTCGAGCTCGCACACGGTCGGCCCGATGCGCGCGGCGCGCATGTTCGCCCTGCGCCTGCGCAACGAGGAACTGCTGGACTCCGTGACCTCGGTCCGGGCCGAGCTGTACGGCTCGCTCGGCGCCACCGGCCACGGCCACGGCACGCCCAAGGCGGTGCTGCTCGGCCTGGAGGGCGAGTCCCCGCGCACGGTGGACGTGGAGACCGCGGACGACCGCGTCGAGACGATCAGGACCTCGGGCCGCATCCGCCTCCTCGGCGACCACGAGATCGCCTTCTCCTACGACGACGACATGGTCCTGCACCGCCGCAAGGCCCTCCCCTACCACGCCAACGGCATGACGCTGTGGGCGTACGACGCGGCGGGCGCCGAGGTGCTCTCGAAGACGTACTACTCGGTCGGCGGCGGCTTCGTCGTGGACGAGGACGCGGTGGGCGCGGACCGCATCAAGCTCGACGACACCGTGCTGAAGTACCCCTTCCGCACCGGTGACGAGCTGCTGCGCCTGACCGAGGAGACGGGCCTGTCGATCTCCGCGCTGATGCTGGAGAACGAGCGGGCCTGGCGCGACGAGGACGAGATCCGCGAGGGTCTGCTGGAGATATGGCGCGTGATGCAGGCCTGCGTGGCGCGCGGCATGTCCCGCGAGGGCATCCTGCCCGGCGGCCTGAAGGTCCGCCGACGCGCCGCGAACACGGCGCGCAAGCTGCGCTCGGAGGGCGACCCGCAGGCCCTGGCCATGGAGTGGATCACGCTCTACGCGATGGCCGTGAACGAGGAGAACGCCGCCGGCGGCCGGGTCGTCACCGCACCGACGAACGGCGCGGCGGGCATCATCCCGGCGGTCCTGCACTACTATATGAACTTCGTCCCCGGCGCCGACGAGGAGGGCGTGGTCCGCTTCCTCCTGGCGGCCGGCGCGATCGGCATGCTCTTCAAGGAGAACGCCTCCATCTCCGGCGCCGAGGTCGGCTGCCAGGGCGAGGTCGGCTCCGCCTGCTCGATGGCGGCGGGCGCGCTCGCCGAGGTGCTGGGCGGCTCCCCGGAGCAGGTCGAGAACGCCGCCGAGATCGGCATGGAGCACAACCTCGGCCTCACCTGCGACCCCGTCGGCGGCCTCGTCCAGATCCCCTGCATCGAGCGCAACGGCATGGCCGCGGTGAAGGCGGTCACGGCGGCCCGGATGGCGATGCGCGGCGACGGCTCGCACAAGGTGTCCCTCGACAAGGTCATCAAGACCATGAAGGAGACGGGCGCCGACATGTCGGTCAAGTACAAGGAGACGGCGCGGGGCGGACTCGCGGTCAACATCATCGAGTGCTGAGGCCCCCGGCCACCCCACCGTCTCCCCCCGGCTCCCGCACATCTGTGAAGGGACGGAGCACGATTCGCTCGCGCCGCTTCCGTCGCACCCGCACATGGTAGGAAGGTACGACCGCGTGGCCGGCCATGCCCCGGAGCAGGCACCACCCTCCAGCGGCTGGTCACCATCGTGAACGGGGAAGGCGCGACCGCATGGCGTGGGACGAGTGGGAACAGCTCAAGGCCGATACCGCCGGGGGGCGGCAGACGCACCTGCGCCTGAACCAGCTCCCGGCCGAGTCCGGCGGCGGGGACGCGAACCTCGTCGTCCACGACGACGAACTCGGCAAGCTCGGCAACATGGCGTACGACCTGCGCGAACGGCTCCACGTGGACGGCGACTTCGCCCGTCCGAGCACGTTCACCGCGTCCAACGACCTCTTCAACGACGGCCTCGACATGGGTTCGGCGCTCCTCGAGGTGCACGACGCGTGGAACACCCAGCTCCAGACGCTGAACGAGGCCTGCGCCCACATCTCCAACCACCTCGACTACAGCCGCGCCCGCCACGCGAAGGACGAGGCGCACATCGTCACCGGCATGCGGAACGCCACCGGCGACCTGATGACGACCTCGCGCATCAACGACTACTTCCAGTAACGGCCGCCGGCCGGGCACCGGCGGCGAACAACGGGGACTGATACACACGTGGCGGACACGCTGACGGCTCAGGAGCTGACCGATCTGCGCCTGGGCACACTCAAGACGGCGGTGGACGACTGGGCGACCATGTACGGCCGCCTGCAGAAGCTCGCCGACGGCGGGAACGGGGACGTCAACGCCTCGGACCTGCGGACGAAGGCGGACGCCGCGAACTGGAAGGGCGCGAACGCGACCGTCTCCCGCCAGTTCGTGACCAGGACGGCGGCCCAGTTCGCGGACGCGGCCGCCGAGGCCAGGAGCGTCCACGGTCTGCTGCGCGACGCCCATACCGACCTCACCAAACGCAAGGGCGAACTGCGCACCGCCATCGACGACCTGGCGAAACGGAACATCTACGTCAACGGCAGCGGCAAGGTCAGCGCCTCGGTGCCGTCCGGCGCCGCGGCCGGAGACGGCAAGGGCATCCACCAGCCGACCGACGAGGAACTCGACGGCGCACAGCAGCGGATCACCAGGATCCTCTGGGAGGCCTCCGAGACCGACCGCATCGTCGCGCGGGCCCTGCGCGCCCTGGTGAAGAACAAGTACGACTTCACCGACACGGGGGCGGACTCCGTGAAGGAGGCCGACCGCGAGCAGGGCGAGGCCGACGCCGAGTACTGGGAGAAGGAGATCGCCAAGGGGAACGTCGACGAGTGGAGCAAGGAGAAGCTGGCCCGCTTCAACGGGACGCTGGAGGACCAACGGGACAATCCGGGCTTCACCGAGACCTTCGCCACCGGGCTGGGCGCGCAGGACACGCTGCAGTTCTGGCGTGATCTGGCCGCGCCGCCCGGCGGTGCCGTCGAGGGCGACAAGGCGAAGCTGCTGGCGCACGTCCAGGACAACCTCGGCATGGCCCTCGCCAACGCCTCCCACGGCGACAGCCCCGCGATGGAGGCCTGGAAGAAGGACCTCATCGCCTCCGGCACGAAGATCTTCCCCGTCGACCCGGCCATGCCCATGGGGCCGAACGGCTTCCAGGTCATGAGCAGTCTGATGCACAAGGGAAAGTTCGACTCGGACTTCCTGCACGACTACGGGCAGGCCGTGGTGAAGTACGAGCGCGACTACCCGGGCGACCCCGGGGTGGCATGGCGCGACACGGCCGACCTGAACTACCCGCCCACCGGCGAGGCCAACGACCCGCTCGCCGGCTTCATGGACGCGCTCGGACACAACCCCGAGGCCTCGCTGGACTTCTTCGACGCCTCCACCGGCCAGGGCGACGACAGGATGAGCAACTTCGACTACCTCGCCGGCCACGAGAAGGGCGCCCGCCAGTGGCCCGAGGGCGAGGACGGGAAGCCGATCGGCTACGACAACCTCGGCCACGCACTGGAGTCGGCCACCCTGGGATACGCCTACGACGACCCGAGCCCCGAGGTGCCGCCGCTCAGGACGGAGGCGCAGATCGCGGCGCGGGAAGCCCGTCTGGACCTCGTCTCCGAGGTCATGGAGAACTACAACGAGGCCGACGTCATCGACGCGCAGCCGGGCGTCAGGGACAGCCTCGCGAAGATCGCGGCCGGCCACGTCGACAGCCTCAACTACTCCATGGCCGACTGGGGCGGCAGCGGAGAACTGGCGGACCGGGACGGCCTCTTCCACGCCGACTCGCATCACCTGCGCGACCTCGGCAGTTCGGACACGACCAACTTCCTGCGCGCCCTGGCGTCCGACGAGGACTCGTACGCGACCGTCTCGACGGCCCAGCAGATCTACGGTTCGAGCCTCATGGCCGCGCAGGGCGGCAACCACGACAACACCCTGGACGCGGGGATGCAGAGCGTGACGATGCACGGCCTGCTGGACCAGGCCCGCACCGAGGCCATCGGGCACCAGTACGCCGACGACGAGGACGCCCGGAACCAGGCGCTGGAGAAGCAGGGCGAGTGGCGCAAGTTCGCCGCGGGTGCGGTGATCGGAGTCGGTGTGGGGGTGGCCTCGGAAGTCGTCGTCCCCGCCGGAGTCGCGGCCGCCGTCGCCGTACCTCTCGGCTTCGACACGCTGGGCAAGGCCGGTGAGACGGTCATGGGGACGCAGACGATCGACTGGCTCAAGGAGAACGAGTACAGCAACGACCAGGAATCCATCGACTCGATCCAGAAGGCGAAGGAGCAGGGATCGAATCGCGCGATGACACCGCTCCTGAACTACGCGGAGGACCACCACATGACGCCGACCGAGGTCAGGGCGATGACCGAGCGGGCGAGGAACGTGTACGCGCAGGGCGGCGACTACAGCGACACCGACGACGCCCGGGGCTGGTGACCTTGAACAGGGCCAGGGCCGTCGCCGCCCCCGTACTCTTCACGATGCTTCTCGCATCGACCGCGTGCAGTTCCGCCGAGACGACCGACAGCGCGCCGGAGCCCTGTGCGGAACTGCTCGGACCGGCCGGGGTCGACTGGGTCAGGAACAGTGGCACACCGAACGGGCCGGCCGGGACTTCGGACCTGGAAGGCGCCAGGAAGTACTTCTACGAGAAGGCCGGCGAGTGGGAACCGGGCGACGAGGCGGTCCCCACCTACAGCCGTACCGAGGTGTGCAAGGTCCTCGCGACCGAGAAGGAGTCACCGAGGAAGCACCTCACTCTCGGCTACGGCCCCTCTCTCTTCCCGTTCGACTTCCCGTTCGCCGAGGACAAGGGCGTCTACGACTCGGTGTCCGTGGTGCCGGTCAACTCGGACGTCGAGCTGGTGACCCGCAAGGACGACGACTCGGTCGACTACTCCGTCTACGTCAAGTGCCGCGTCCCCGGCGCGCCCGCGGGACAGGAGACGGGGATGCCGATCGAGGGGACCATGACCGACACCCTCACCGGTGACACCGACGTCGGCACGCACCTGACCCACCTGCTGCACTCCGCGCGTGTGGTCGTGAAGGAGTTCGACTGCCGGAACAAGCCCTCGGTCCCCACGCGGCTGCCCGCCGGCTGACCGACACGCGTCTCACATAGTGGCCCGGTCTTTCCGTCAGGCAAGACACCTGGAATGGTTGCAACGCACACACATGTTCCACGCGTGAAAGACCGAGCCATGCCCGCACCAGCCACCACCGCAGCCGAGGCACCCGTCAATCCGCGGTCACGTGTCCTCATCGCCAGCCTCATCGGCACGACGATCGAGTTCTACGACTTCTACATCTACGCGACCGCCGCCGTCCTGGTCTTCCCGTCGCTCTTCTTCCCGAACAGCGACCCGACCACCGCACTGCTGTCCTCCTTCGCCGTCTTCGGCGCCGCGATGGTCGCCCGCCCCATCGGAGCCGTCTTCTTCGGGCACCTCGGTGACCGGCTCGGCCGCAAGAAGACCCTGGTGGTCTCGCTCCTCACCATGGGCATCGCCACCTTCCTCATCGGCGCGCTGCCCACCTACGCGCAGGCCGGCTGGGTCGCCACCGCGCTGCTCGTGCTGATGCGGCTCGCGCAGGGCTTCGCGCTCGGCGGCGAGTGGAGCGGCGCCGCCCTGGTCGCGACCGAGAACGCCCCCCGCGGCAAGCGCGCCCTGTACGGCACCTTCCCGCAGCTCGGCGCCCCGCTCGGCTTCATCATCGGCAACGGCCTGTTCCTGATCATCGGGGCACTGCTGCCGTCCGCGGCCGGCGCCGACCCCACCCAGCCCTCCGAGGCCTTCGCGAGCTGGGGCTGGCGCATCCCGTTCCTCTTCTCCGCCGTCATGGTCGCGATCGGACTCTGGGTGCGGTCGCGGCTGGTGGAGTCGGCGGTGTTCGCCAAGACCCGCGAGGCCGGCAAGGTGCGGAAACTGCCGCTGGCCACCGTGGTCCAGGGCCACTGGAAGCAGCTCGTCCTGGGCACCTTCATCATGCTGGCGACGTACGTGCTCTTCTACCTGATGACCACGTTCTCACTGAGCTACGGCCGCACCGCCAAGGACGCCGCCGTCCCCGGCCTGGGGTACAGCTACACCACGTTCGTCCTGATGATGATCTTCGGCGTGCTGTTCTTCGCCGTGTTCACCCTGGTCTCCGGTCCGCTCGCCGACAAGTACGGGCGGCGCACCACCCTGATCTGGATCACCGCCGCGATCGTGGTCTTCGGCCTGGTCTGGGTGCCCCTGATCGGCCTCGGCACGCTCGGCGTGGTCCTGTGGCTCGTGCTCGGCTTCACGCTGATGGGCATGACGTTCGGCCCGATGGGCGCGCTGCTGCCCGAGCTGTTCCCGACGAGCGTGCGCTACACCGGCTCCGGCATCTCCTACAACGTCAGTTCGATCCTCGGCGCGGCCGTCGCGCCGTTCATCGCGGTCGCGCTGTGGGAGACCGGCGACGGCTCGCCGTGGCTGGTCGGCGTCTACCTGTCCGTGATGGCGGTGCTGACGCTGACGGCACTGCTCATCTGCAAGGAGACCAAGGACGTCTCCCTGGAGGACGGCGAGACCGCCGCCGCCGACGACACCGCCCCGGCGGTCCCGGCCGCCTCCTCCGCCTCCTGATCCGACCGGCGCGCACCGGCACCGTACGCCGAGCATCCGCACGCCCGGCGTACGGCCGCCGATCCCGGGCATAACAACAACCTCCGCCACCGGGGCACCACAGCCCCAACGGCATCCGAGGGAGTCCTCATGCTGCGCGGGATCGACGTGAGCGCGTACCAGTCGTCCAGCTACGACACGGACGGCCTGTCCTTCGTCTTCGTCAAGGCGACGGAAGGCCGTTCGTACGTGAGTCCCAGACTCGCGGCCCAGACGAACCGGGCGCGCGACGCGGGGCTCGTCGTCGGCTTCTACCACTTCCTGTGGCCGGGCAACATCACCGCCCAGGCCGAGTACTTCCTGTCCAAGGCACCGGAGAGGAAGGGCGACATCCTCGCCGTCGACTGGGAGTCGACCGGCGAGGGCACCCATGCGAGCAACGCCGAGAAGGACCGCTTCATCCGCAAGCTGAAGGAACTGCGACCGGACAACCGGATCGTCCTGTACTGCAACCGCCATTTCTGGCTGAACGTCGACACCACCTCGTACGCCGGTGACGGCCTCTGGATCGCCGACTACGTCTCGGCGGGCAAGCCGCGCATCCAGGCGAAGTGGCGCTTCCACCAGTACACCGACGATCCGGTCGACACGAACGTCGCGGACTTCGCGAGCAAGGCCACGCTGCAGAAGTGGGCGCAGGGCGCCTGAGCGCCGGTCAGCCCCGGAAGTCCGCGGTGCGCTCCGGGGACGCCTCCGCCAGGGCCTTGGTGACGGCGTCCACGCCCGCGCGCAGGCCGTACACCGGGGTGCCGGGCTGCTGGCGCCAGGAGTCGTCGATGCCGCCGGCGTCCACGGTGTCGAAGCCGAGCTCGTCGATCAGGGCCCGGACCTTCGCCTTGGCCTCCTCGTCGTCGCCGGCCACCGGGAGGGCCGTGCGCCCGGGGTCGCCGGCCGGGCGCGGGCGGTCCAGGATGTCCTGGGCGTAGGTGCCGTTGAATGCCTTGATCACCGGGTGGCCGAGATGGCGTTCGGTCCAGCGGCTCTCGGTGAGGCCGTCGTCCTCGATGCCGCCGATCCGGCCGTCGCGCTGCCGCGGGTAGTAGTTGCCGGTGTCGATGACCGCGACGTCGTCGGCGGCCCCGTCCAGGACCCCGGAGGGCAGGTCGGGAATCGCCTTGAGCGGGATCGTGACGACCACGATCCCGGCGCCGCGCGCCGCCTCCCCGACCGGCACGGGGGTCGCCCCGGTCTCCTCGGCCAGCGCGGTGAGCGTGTGGGGGCCGCGGGAGTTGGCGACGGAGACGTCGTGCCCGAGGGCGGTCAGCCGCCGGGTGAGGTTGCCGCCGATGTTGCCCGCGCCGATGATGCCGATCTTCATGGTCCTGACTCGCCTTCCGGAGGTCGTGTCCTGCGGGGCCGGCGCGTCGACCGCGCCGGTGCGCATCGGCAACCTCCGGGCGAAGCGGGCTATTCCGCCGCCGTCCCGCCTTCACTCCTCCGGGCGAGCCGGTGAGCGCCCGCGCCGAGTACCGGACGGGCGCCACGGGGGCATCGCCTACTTGTTCAGGTGGGCCCAGAACTCGTCGAACGACAGGACCTTGTCGCCATTGAGGTCGCGGCTGGCGATGACGGCCTCCGCCACCGACTCGGTGACGTTCCAGTCGCCGCCCTGGGCCAGAGCGGCCTTGAACTCCGCGGCGGTGATGAATCCGTCGCCGTCCGTGTCGATCCGCTCGAACTGCTTGCGCGCTTCCTCGATGTCCGCCACCGATCCGCCCCTCATTCCGTGCTCCGGTCGTGCTCTCGCACACCACTGACGCAGGTCAGATTAGCTTCCCGCCCGGGCCTCCAGTGCGGCGACCACCCACCCGAACTCCTGCTCGTACATCGGCTGGGGCCCGAGGCCGTTGACGACGGCCGACAGTTCGCGGAAACGGCCGACCCGGCTGTTCGTCATCGCGGTCAGGCGTTCCAGCACGGCGGCGGGGTCGGCGTCACCGAGCAGCGGGCGCAGGACGTCGCCGGCCTCGGGCGCCCCGGGCGCGATGCCCCGGCGCAGCGCGTCACCCGCGAGCCGCACGAGACGGCTGACGAACCACAGGGACGTGCCGCCGGGGACGTCCGGCCCCCGGTCGGCCGCGTTGAACTCCACCATCCTGCGCATCAGCGTCCGGAAGCCGGGGTCCTGGATCAGCTCGGCCAGCTCCACCCAGGCGTCCACCTGCTCCGGTGTCGGGTCGTCGGGCAGGGTGGCGGCGGTGAAGCGCAGCCGGGTGCGGACGTCGGGGTCCGCCGTGTCGATGCCGTCGAAGAGTTCCGCCATGAAGTCGTCGACGATCCGCTTGCGTTCCGCCGCGGACAGCCGCGCCAGTCTGTTCATCAGGGTCATCTCCTCCGCGGTCGAGCCGCGTCGCGCCACGGTCGACAGCACCGCGCGGGTCACTTTCAGCGAGTCGATCTGTGCGTCCAGCGCGCTGACGTGCGCCGCCGCGACCTGCGCGACCGTCGCCTCGCCGGACAGGATCCGGCGTACGTCGTCGAGGCCGAGGCCCAGTTCGCGCAGGGTGCGGATCAGCTCCAGGCGGGCGGCGGACGCGGCGTCGTAGAGCCGGTAGCCGCCCGCGGAGCGGGCGACCGGGGGCAGCGCGCCCTCGTCGGACCAGTACCGGATGGTGCGCACGGACAGTCCGGTGGTCCGCGCCAGCTCGCCGATGGTCATCAGACCGGTGCCGTCGTCGATCATGTCTGGGAGTCTGGGCCTTCCAGTGGGTGGAGACTCAAGGGGGGCACGGTGACGGAGAGCCTGCGCGGGATTCTGGACGCTGCGGCGCGGGGGGTCTTTCCCCCGCCGGACGGCGGGACGACGGTGGTCGCGCAGCCCGGTCCCCGGGACGCGGGTGTCATCGCCTTCACGGCGCACTCGGTCGTCTTCACGGACGAGGACGAGGGGTGGGTGCGCGGGACGCTGGCCTCCCTGGAGTGCGACGCGTTCGCCGCGACGATGCACGCCCGGTTCCTGACGGCCCTCATGGAGCGGACCGGGCGGACGACGGACACGGTCGACGTGCTGCTGACCGGTGCGCCGCTCGCGGGGGGTCCCGGGGTCGCGCTGACGGAGGTCGCCGATCCCGGGCATCCGCGGGTGGTCTCGGCGCGGCGGCGGCGCGACGGGGTGCGGGTGTGGGCGGCGGACGGCGGGGTGCTGGTGCTGGGGCGCGGGGTGGCCGGGCGGCTGGAGGTGGCCGTGGAGGTGGCGGAGGAGGCGCGGCACCGGGGGCTGGGGCGGCGGCTGGTGACGGCGGCGCGGCAGCTGGCCGGGGGCGAGCCGGTGTGGGCCCAGGTGTCGCCGGGGAACGCCCGCAGTCTGCGGGCGTTCCAGGCGGCGGGTTACCGGCCGGTGGGCTCGGAGGCGCTGTTCCTGCCGGCCGGGGGGCGGGAGGTCAGTGCCAGGGCTTGTAGTGCGGGTTGCTCTCGCACTCGTTCATGATCTCGGTCTTGGTCCGCTTGTCGACCGGGCAGACGCCGATGACGTACTGGCGCTTGATGCCGCCCGGGAAGGCGACCTCGACCTGGTCGGCCCATTTGTGGGTGTCGCCGATGGTCCTGTTGACGTCGATGCCGCCGGGCGCGTCGATGTAGTAGTTGTAGCCGGACTTGTACCAGGTCTTGTACAGGTCGTGGTCGTAGGTCGTCGACACGTACGGCGAGGGCTGGTTGACCAGGACGTACTGCTCGAGGTCGTACTGGCCGTCGCGTACGTCCCTGGCGTGGAAGCCCTCCTCGAAGACGACCTGCGGGCCCCGGCTGTCGCTGCGGTAGAGGGTGCCGCAGGTGGTGCGCCAGACCGGTCGGGGCGTGATGCGGGTGATGTCGACGTCCGGGTCGGCGGCGGCCTCGGTCCTGTCGTCGGACAGGGGGCAGGCGGGGGCGGCCTTCGCGGGTGCCGTCGCCGGGACCGCCGCGCCGGGTTGGGCGGCGGCGGAGGTGGCGAGGACGGCGGAGAGGGAGAGGACGACGGCGGCGGCCCGGCGCCGAGGGCGAGTGGTGGTCATGGGCGTACGATCGCGGCTGCGCGGGGGCGGGCCGCGGATCGTCACTCGATGGTGGCGTGTTGGGCGAATTCCCCTGCGGTCAGCGGAAGATGCCGGTGTGGCCGAGGGAGTAGCGGCCGGGCTGGGGGTAGACGGCGAGGCCGTGGGGGCCGTTGCCGACCTTGACGCGGGCGAGCTGTTCGCCGGTGCGGGTGTCGATGGCGTACACCTCGGCGTCGTAGCGGCCGGAGAGCCACAGGACCTTGCCGTCGGCGGAGACGCCGCCCATGTCGGGGCTGCCGCCGCCGGGCAGGCGCCACTTGCCGGTGAGCTTGTTCCGGGTGAAGTCGAAGACGGAGACGGTGCCCTCGCCGCGGTTGGAGACGTACATCGTGCGGGAGTCGCGGCCGACGTAGAGGCCGTGGGCGCCCTTGCCGGTGGGCAGGAGGGTGGGTGTGGCGAACGTGTCGCCGTCGAGGACCCACACGCCGTCGGCCTTCATGTCGGCGATGTAGAACCGCTTCCCGTCGGGCGAGACCTTGACGTCCTGCGGCATCGCGCCGTCGAGGGGGAGTCTCTGCTGTGCGACGACCTCCATCCTGCGGGTGTCGACCTTGAGCAGTTCGCCGCTGAACTCGCAGGAGACGATGAAGTAGCGCCCGTCGAGGGAGAAGTCGGCGTGGTTGACGCCGTAGCAGATGACGGGGACGGTCTTCTCGACCTTCATGGTGTGCGGGTCGCGGAAGACCAGTTCGCGGTCGAGGGAGGCCATGACGACCGCGTACTTGCCGTCGGGCGTGAAATAAAGGTTGTAGGGGTCGTGGACGTCGACCGGTTCGCCCGCCCGGCCCGTTCTCGGGTCGATGGGGGTGAGGGTGTTGCCCCGGTCGTTGTTGACCCAGAGGGTCTTCAGGTCCCAGGAGGGCACCACGTGCTGGGGCTGCCGGCCGACCGGGATGGTCTCGACGACCTCGTAGGTCTTCGGGTCGATGACCGTGACGGTGTCGGACTCGGTGTTGGGGACGTAGACGCGGGAGGGGAAGTCCTTGACCACCGGGGAGAGCTTGTTCGGGCGGTCGGCGGCGTAGACGTCCTTCGGGTCGAGGACGGGCGGCATGCCGGGGAGGCCGTCGACGGCGGGTTTCTTCTGGGCGGGGGTGGCCCGGGCGGCACGGGCGCTCGGGTGTGTCCCGCCGGACTGCTGTTCGGCGCCGCAGGCGGCGAGGGCGGTGAGGGCGAGGCCCGCGAGCAGGGTGCGGGTGAGGGTTCTGGCGTGCATCAGCCGATCAGCTCCGTGGTGGTCACCGCGTCGAGTCCGCGGCGGTCGAGTTCTTCCAGCAGGGCGGGGAGCGCGGCGACCGTGTCCGCGTAGCCGAAGTGCAGGCTCACCACGGACCCGCCGCGGACCGCGCCGAGCACGGTGCGGGTGACGGCGGGGGCGCCGGGCGAGGTGAAGTCGAGGGAGTCGACGTCGTAGGAGAGGACGTGCGGGTAGCCGGCGCGGACGGCCAGCCGTTCGACGAGCGGGGAGGCGCGGGCGGCGCGGGAGGGCCGGAACCAGGTGCCGATGGAGCCGGTGAGGCGTTCCAGGCGCCGGGCGCAGCCGGTGATCTCGGCGTATGCCTCCGCCTCGGTCATGGCGTTGACGTCCAGGTGGCGCTGGGTGTGGTTGCCGAGGTCGTGGCCGCCGTCGAGGACGCGGCGGGCCAGGTCCGGGTGGGCGTCCAGCCAGGTGCCGACGGCGAGGACGGTGACGTGGGCGCCGTGCCGTTCGGCCTCGGTCAGGATGGCGCGGGCGGTGGCGGGGTCGCCCTGGCCGTGGAAGGTGAGGGCGACGCGGGGCCGGTCGCGGGGGCCGTGGGCGACCTGGACGGGGCGGCCGGGGAAGCGGCGGGGCGCGGGCGCGGTGGGGGCGCCGGGTGTGCGGGGCGGGGCCGGCGTGGAGCCGGAGGGGTGCGCGGCGGGGCGGGCGGCGGCGCCCTTGGTGCCGCATCCGGTCAGCGCTCCCGCGGCGACGAGTCCGGCGCCCGCGGCCAGTGCGGTTCGGCGGTCGGTCGTGGTCACCGCACCATTTAAGGGGCGCCGCGCCCAAAATCGGGTGATTCGCCCGAACGGTGGCCGGTCCCGAGGCGGCCGGTGCCCCGGCGGGCGATCCGGCGGCGGGCGGCGCGGGGCGGGGTCAGCGTTCCGTCACCCGCAGCTCGAACCAGGTGGTCTTCCCGCGCGGCAGCAAGTCCACCCCCCAGCGGTCGGACAGCTTGTCGACCAGGAAGAGTCCGCGTCCGCTGATGTCCGTCTCCTGGACCGGCATGAGGCACGGCAGCCCCCGGGAGGGGTCGCGTACCTCGACGCGGATCCAGCCGGGGCGGCGGCGCATGTGGAGGCCGAAGACGCGGGCGCCGGTGTGGCGTACGGCGTTGCCCACCAGTTCGGAGACGAGCAGGACGGTGTCCTCGGTGATCCTCGGGGGCACCTTCCAGTGGCGCAGGGTCACGACCTGGGCCAGCCGGCGGGCGGTGGCGGCGGACTCGGGGCGGGACGGCAACGCCACTTCGCGTTCCGTGGGATCGCCGTACAGCTCCAGCGCCCTGAGCGCGTGTTCGTCCTCGACCGCCGGCGACCAGCGCGCCGCGGTCGCACGTCCGGATCCCCGCGGCCGCCGAGTGTCCTCCAGCCCCGCCATGCCCCCATCATGGCCGCCACCGACGGGCTCCGGGGCGGTTCCCGGTGAATGCGCCGGCGCAAAGCCGGGGCGCCGTGAGGGGTGCGGGGCATGTACCAGGGGCAGTTCGGGACCGCAAACGGCGTCGCCGACCTGCGCGGACTGCTCGGCCGGAGACAAGCGGCGGACTCCCCTCGGCAAGGCGCGCTCAACGGTGCGTCAAGGCTGCCACAGAGCGCCCCGCCGAGGGGGCCGGATGAGACATCACGTCAATTGCGAGGGGTGGGACCGGGGTCAGACGAACTTCGCCTTGCCGGGGCCCTCCTCCACGAAGCTGCGCATGCCGCGCTCGCGGTCCTCGGTGGCGAACAGGCCCGCGAACCAGTTCCTTTCGACGGCGAGGCCGGTCTCGATGTCCGTCTCCAGTCCGGTGTCGATTGCCTCCTTCGCCGCGCGGAGCGCGATCGCGGGGCCCTTCGCGAGGCGGGCGGCCCAGGCGTGCGCCTGCTCGTAGACCTCGGCGGCGGGCACCACGCGGTCCGCCAGGCCGATCGTCAGCGCCTCGTCGGCCCTCACCTGGCGGCCGGTGAAGATCAGGTCCTTGGCCTTGGAGGGGCCGACCAGCCGGGACAGGCGCTGGGTGCCGCCCGCGCCCGGGATCAGGCCGAGCAGGATCTCGGGCTGGCCGAACTTGGCGTTGTCGGCGGCGATGCGGAAGTCGGCGCAGAGGGCGAGTTCGCATCCGCCGCCCAGCGCGTAGCCCGTCACCGCGGCGACGACCGGCTTGGGGATGCGGGCCACCGCGGTGAAGGAGTCCTGCAGGGCACGGGCGCGCAGGATCATCGCTGCGTGGTCCATCACCTGCATCTCCTTGATGTCCGCGCCGGCCGCGAACACCTTCTCGCCGCCGTAGATCACCACGGCGCGCACGTCCTCGCGCCGGGTGGCCTCCTCGGCGAGCTCCTTGAGCCGGTCCTGCGTGGCGACGTCCAGCGCGTTCATGGGCGGGCGGTCCAGGCGCAGCGTGCCGACGCCGTCCGCGACTTCGAGATGTACGGTCATGCTCCGCAGGTTAGTGGGCGTTCACTCGCCGCGGCACTCGCGGGTGCGTCGCCGGGGCGGGGCAGTGGTGGGTTGCTCGCGCGGTTCCCCGCGCCCCTGGGGGCGCGGGGCGAGCTGTGCCCTGTTACGCCTTCCACTGCTCCCACGACATGTTCCAGCCGTTGAGTCCGTTGTCGGGGGCGATGGTGGCGTCGTCGGAGTTCTTGACGACCACCACGTCGCCGATGAGCGAGTTGTCGAAGAACCAGGCGGCCGGCGCCTTGCCGTCCCAGCCGCCCCGCACGTCGCGCAGGCCGACGCAGCCGTGGCTGGCGTTGCGGTTGCCGAAGGCGTCACCGCCCCAGTAGTTGCCGTGGATGAAGGTGCCCGAGGTGGACAGGCGCATGGCGTGCGGGACGTCCTTGATGTCGTACTCGCCGCCGTAGCCGACCGTGTCGCCGTTCATGCGGGTCACGGCGAGCTTCTCGGTGATGACCATCTGGCCGTTCCAGGTCTCGTACCCGGGGGCGCCCGTGGTGACCGGGACGGTCCTGAGGACCTTGTCGTCCCGCACGACCTGCATCGTGTGCTTCTTGGCGTCCACGACGGAGACCTGCTTGCGGCCGACGGTGAAGGAGACGGTCTTGGTCTGCTCGCCGTAGACGCCCTCGCGGCCCTCGACGCCGTCGAGGGCGAGGTCGACGGTGACCTTGGTGCCGGCCTGCCAGTACTTCTCCGGGCGGAAGTCCAGGCGGTCGTTGCCGAACCAGTGGCCCTCGACCTCGACGGCCGGCTCGGTCCTGATGCGGATGGCCTTCTCGACGTCCGCGGGGTTGGTGATGCCCCGGGTGAAGCGGATCGAGAACGGCATCCCGACGCCGACCTTCGAGCCGTCCTCGGGAGTGAAGGTGCCGATGAAGGTCTTCTCCGGCGTCAGGGTGGTGAAACGGGAGTCCGCGGCCGCGGTGCGGCCTTCGGAGTCCCGGGCGACCGCGTGCACCGTGTACGCGGTGGAGGCGGCCAGGTGGGTGGACGGCGTCCAGGTGGCGCCGTCCCCGGATATCCGGCCCTCGACCGGGTCGCCCCCGGCGTTCTTGACCACGACCTCGGTCAGTTTGCCCTTGGCGGCACCGACCTTGAGGGCGCCGCTGGTGTCGACGGCCTTGGCGCCGTCGGCCGGGGCGATGGTGACGACCGCCTCGGACTGCTTGCTCTGTGCCGCGGTGGCGTCCTTGGCGCGGTCCCCCTTGCCGTCCCCGGCCCCCGGGTCCGCGCCACCCCCGCCGCACGCACCGGCCGTCAGCAGCACGCCGAGCATCAGCGCCGGCAGTCCCCTGCGCGCTCTTCTGCCGCTCCGCCCCCGGATGCCGGCCGACGACGTCCCCGATATCGGACGCACGTTCACCTTGTCTCCCCTCGCCGAGCCTGGTCCGGCCCGCGCCCCAGTGCGCACCTTCGCGCACCGGCGCATCGTAACCGCAGGCCAGGGACGTTGCGGCCAAGGGAATTGTCACTGTTCCGTACCGAGTTGGCGCCGTGGGGCCCCGCGTCACCGCACCGCGCCGCCCGCCTTCCACGCCTTCCAGCCCATGTTCCACCCGCCGAGCCCGTTGTCGGGGGCGACCGTCCGGTCCTTGCTGTTGACGACCTCGACGACGTCGCCGATCAGGCTGCGGTCGAAGAACCAGCCCGCCGGGGTGCCGGTCCCGCCGCCCTTGACGTCGCGCAGGCCGACGCAGCCGTGGCTGACGTTGGCCCGGCCGAAGGTGTCGGCGGGCGCCCAGTAGTTGCCGTGCAGGAAGGTGCCGGAGCTGGTCAGGCGGATGGCGTGCGGGACGTCGGGGATGTCGTACTCGCCGCCGAAGCCGACCGTGCGGCTGTTCATGCGGGTGACGTCGAGCAGCTCGGTCACCACCATCCTGCCGTTGTAGGTGGGCGTGGTCGGTGCGCCCGCGGTGATCGGCACGGTGGCCAGCAGGGTGCCGTCCCGGCGCACCTCCATGGTCCGCTCGGCCGCGTCGACGAGCGAGACCTGGCTGCGGCCGACGGTGAAGGAGAACGTGCGGTGCTGGAGCCCGTACACCCCCGGCGCGCCCTCGACGTCCCGCAGCCTCAGGGCGACGGTGACCCGGGTGCCGGGCTTCCAGTAGGCCTCGGGCCGGAAGTCGAGGCGGTCCTTGCCGAACCAGTGGGGGCGGACCTCGACGGCGGGCTTCGCGGTCACGGAGACGGCGCGTTCCACGGCGGCGCGGTCGGTGACCTCCCGGTTGAACTCCAGCGAGACGATCATTCCGGTGCCGACGACCGAGCGGTTCTCGGGGGCGACGTACGCGATGAAACGTTCCTCGGGGACGTAGGTGGTGAAGGTGGTGTGCCGGGCCGAGCGGCGCCCGTGGCCGTCGAGGGCCACGGCGTCGACGGTGTACTTCGCGGCCAGCGCGAGCCGGTCGCCGGTGGGCCTCCAGCTCAGGCCGTCGGCGGAGATCCGGCCGGGCACCGGGGTCTCCCGCGCGTCCTGCGACCTGACGACCCGCACCGATTCCAGCCGCCCGTCGGGCACCCGCACCGACAGTCCCGTCTCCGGCCGCACGCCTTCGCTCGCGTCGTCCGGGGTGACGCGGATGGCCTCTCCGGGCGCGGGCGGCTTGCCGAACACGCCCCCGAAGCCGGAGCCGCCGCCGCTGGTGCCCGAGGTGCATCCGGCGGCCCCGGCCAGCAGTCCTGCCCATGTCATTACGGCGGCCAGCGCGGCCCCCGCGCGCCGTGCGCGCCCATGTACGTGCCTCACATCCACCCGTAACGACCGGCCGGCCCTGGGGAAACGTGAGTGCGAGCCACCGGGTGGGCAGAACAGTGGGGAGGACGACGCGACGGGGAGCGGCGGTCGGGACACCGTGCGCCCTTTTTCCCGTCTCTGCGACGTCGTTCCACGAGCCGCAGGAGGCTGACAGGTGTCCAGCGCAGCCGAGCAGGAGGCGGTGGCCGGCAAGCGGGCCGCCGAGGACGGGCGCCCCGCCGTCGTGGTGAACGGCGCGCGGCGTGCCGCGCCGCCGCCCGCCGTGCCGGCCTGGCCCGGCACGCCGGTGCCGCTGGGCGCCCGGTTCCGGACGGGGCCGGACGGGGTGCCGGGGACGAACTTCGCGCTGTGGGCGGGCGGCGCGGAGGCGGTGGAGCTGTGCCTGTTCGACGAGCGGGGCGGGGCGGAGCGGCGGGTGCGGCTGACCGAGCTGACGCACGAGGTCTGGCACGGCTTCGTGCCGGGCGTGCTGCCCGGGCAGCGGTACGGCTACCGGGTGCACGGCCGCTGGGACCCGTGGACCGGCGCCCGCTGGAACCCGGCGAAGCTGCTGCTGGACCCGTACGCCCGGGCGGTGGACGGCGAGTTCGGGCTGCCGCCCGAGGTGTACGGGCACGTCCGCGACTGGCCCGAGCAGCACGTGGCGGACACCGTGCGCGACGACCGGGACTCGGCGCCGTACGTCCCCAAGGGCGTCGTCGTCCACGACGACGACGACTGGTCGGACGACCACCGGCCCAAGACGCCGTGGGCCGACTCGGTGATCTACGAGCTGCACGTGCGCGGTTTCACCAGGCTGCACCCCGGCGTTCCCGAGGAGCTGCGCGGCACCTACGCGGGCCTGGCGCACCCTGCGGCGACGGAACACCTGGTGAAGCTGGGCGTGACCGCGGTCGAGCTGCTGCCGGTGCACCAGTTCGCGCACGAGGACCACCTGCTGAGGCGGGGCCTGCGGAACTACTGGGGCTACAACTCGATCGGCTACTTCGCCCCGCACGCGGGTTACGCGGCGTCGGGGACGAGGGGGCAGCAGGTCGGCGAGTTCAAGCGGATGGTGCGGGCCCTGCACGCGGCGGGCATCGAGGTGATCCTCGACGTGGTCTACAACCACACGGCGGAGGCGGGCGAGCTGGGTCCGACGCTGTCCCTGAAGGGCATCGACAACCGCGGCTACTACCGCCTCCAGCCGGACGCGCGCCGGTACGCCGACTACACCGGCTGCGGCAACACCCTGCACGTCGTGCAGCCGCACGTGCTGCGGCTGATCACCGACTCGCTGCGGTACTGGGTGACGGAGATGGGGGTGGACGGCTTCCGCTTCGACCTGGCGGCGGCGCTGGCCCGCTCGATGCACGACGTCGACATGCTCTCCCCGTTCCTCGCGGTGATCGCGCAGGACCCGGTGCTGCGCCGGGTGAAGCTGATCGCCGAGCCGTGGGACGTCGGCTCGGGCGGCTACCAGGTGGGCGCGTTCCCGCCGCTGTGGACGGAGTGGAACGACCGCTACCGGGGTGCCGTGCGGGACTTCTGGCGGCACGCCCTGCCGGACGTGCGGGAGATGGGCTACCGCCTGTCCGGCTCCAGCGACCTGTACGCCTGGGGCGGGCGGCGGCCGTACGCGTCGGTCAACTTCGTCACCGCGCACGACGGGTTCACGCTCCGCGACCTGGTCTCGTACGAGCGCAAGCACAACGAGGCCAACGGCGAGGGCAACCGGGACGGCGCGGACGACAACCGGTCCTGGAACTGCGGCGCGGAGGGCGAGACGGACGACGAGGACGTCCGCGCGCTCAGACGGCGCCAGCTGCGCAACCTGCTGACCACGCTGCTGCTGTCGACCGGCGTGCCCATGCTGGTCGCGGGCGACGAGATGGGACGCACCCAGCGCGGCAGCAACAACGCCTACTGCCAGGACAACGAGGTCGGCTGGGTGGACTGGAGCCTGCTGGAAGATCCGGACTGGCGGCCCCTGTTCGAGCTGGCCTCCCGGCTGATCGCGCTGCGCCACCGGCACCCGGTGCTGCGCCGCCGGGCCTTCTTCTCCGGCCGGGCGCACTCCGCGGACGGCCTGCGCGACCTGGCCTGGTTCACCGCCCGGGGCACGGAGATGACGGAGGCCGACTGGTACGCCCCCGCCGCCACCCTGGGCATGTACCTGTCCGGGCGGGACATACCCGGCCGCGACGAGCGCGGGGATCCGGTCACCGACGACAGCTTCCTGGCCGTGCTGCACGCCGGTGACCGGCCGGTGGACTTCGTGCTGCCGGGGGCGCCGTGGGCGGAGCGGTACGAGGTGGTCGTGGACACCGGCAGGGAGGAGCAGTCGCGGGCGCCGGACGAGGAGTACGCGGCCGGGGGCCCGGTCACCGTGCCGGCCCGGACGGTGCTGCTGCTCAGGGCGGGCTGAGCCGGGCCGCCCGGGGGCGGGGCGGCGTCCGGGTCACCGCTTGAGGAACTCCAGCAGGTCGGCGTTGAAGCGGTCGCGGTGGGTGATGAACAGGCCGTGCCCGGCGTTCGGGTACTCGATCAGCTCCGCGCCCGGCACGATCCGGGCGGTGCGCCGGCCGGTGCGCTCGATCTGGGCCGAGGCGTCGGCGGCGCCGTGCACGACGAGGGTGGGCACGTCGACGGCGGCCAGCGCGGCGCGGTGGTCGTACCGGAACGCCGCCTCGAACAGCTGCGCCAGCGCCCAGGGCGCGGTGGACAGGCACTGCCTCATGGTCCAGTCGATCAGCGCGGGCGAGACGTCGTTGCCGAGGTGGGTGGCGAACCAGGGCTGGGCCCGGTCGGCGAACCACTTGGGCCGGTCGGTGCGGAAGGCGTGCAGCGTCGCCTCCAGCGCGGCCTCCGGCGCCCCCTCGGGGTTGTCGTCGGTGAGCAGCAGGAACGGCAGCACGGCGGAGACGAACGCCACCCGGGACACCCGCTCCCGCCCGTGCCGGGCGAGGTACCGCGCCACCTCGGCGCCGCCGACCGAGTGGCCGATCATCGTCACGTCGCGCAGGTCGAGGTGGTCGAGCAGCGCCGCGATGTCGTCGGCGGAGGCGTCCAGGTCGTAGCCCTTGGAGGGGCGCTCGGAGCGGCCGTGGCCGCGCCGGTCCAGGGTGACGCAGCGGTAGCCCCGCTCGACGAAGTACGGGATCTGGTACTCCCACATGTCGCCGTTCAGCGCCCAGCTGGCGACGAACAGCAGGGGCTCGCCCTCCCCGTGCTCCTCGTAGGCCAGCCGGGTGCCGTCACGGGTCTCGAAGAACATGAACTCCCCCTCGGTGGTGGTCTCGAACAGGGCCCCAGTCTCCGCGGGCCGGCCCGGACGGGCCATTCCCTCCCGGGTAATGGCCGCGCGGATCCCGGCGCGGACGGCGTCGCGTCCCGGCGTGTTGCGGCTCCTTGTCGGCTTCGTGAACGCGTCGGCGATCTTCTTGACCGGGCCGGGCCCGGCTGACAGCGTCCCAGGTCATGAGGCCCGTCGCCGTTCCCCGGCTCGTGGGTGCCGCGCTCGTCGCGCGCCGCCACGTCGATCTGTGCCGCCAGTCCGGCGCCGTCTGTCGCTGACCCGCGCCCTCGCACGTCCCTTTCCCTGGCTCTCCCTCCCCCTCCTCCCCTGGATCCCCCATGCCCGAGATCTCCCGTCGTGTCTTCGGTGGACTGGTCGGCGGCGGGGCGGTGACGGCCGTGGCCGGTACGTCCGCCACCGCCTCGGCCGCTCCCGCGGAACGCCCGTTCCGCTCCCGTCCCGCCTCCGCCCGCCCGCGCAGGCGCCCCAACATCCTGTTCGTCCTCGGCGACGACCTCGGCTGGGCCGACCTGTCGTCGTACGGCGCCCCGCACATCCGGACGCCCCACCTGGACCGGCTCGCCGCGCAGGGGGTGCGGTTCACCGACGCCTACTCCGGGTCGGCGACCTGCTCGCCGACCCGGTTCAGCCTCTACACGGGCCGCTATCCGGGGCGCACGGAGGGCGGACTCGCCGAGCCCATCGGCGATCGCGCCCAGGGCCTCGACCCGGACCACCCGACCCTCGCCTCACTGCTGCGGCACGCGGGCTACGCGACCGCCCTGATAGGCAAGTGGCACTGCGGATGGCTGCCGGACCACAGCCCCACCAAGTCCGGCTGGGACGAGTTCTTCGGCAACTTCGGCGGCGCCCTGGAGTACTTCTCCAAGCTCGGCCAGCTCGGCGACTACGACCTGTACGAGGGCGACGCCACCTACCGGGACCTGCGGTACTACACCACGGTCCTCACGGAGCGCGCCGTCGAGTACGTCGGCCGCGACCACGACAGGCCCTGGCTGCTCAACCTCAACTACACGACCCCGCACTGGCCGTGGCTCACCGAGGACGACGCGGAGACGGGCGCGGAGATCGCCGCGGAGATCCGCTCCGGGAACGTGCTGGGGGCGCTGCTGCACCGCGACGGCGGCTCGGTGGAGAAGTACCGGGAGATGGTCGAGAACCTGGACGCCTCGGTCGGCCGGGTGCTCGCCGCGCTGCGCCGCTCCGGCCAGGAGGACGACACGGTCGTCGTCTTCGCCAGCGACAACGGCGGCGAGCGCTTCTCCTACCAGTGGCCGCTCAGCGGCGGCAAGTCGGAACTGCTGGAGGGCGGCATCCGGGTGCCGACCGTCCTGCGCTGGCCGGCCGGTGTGGACGCCCGCCAGGTCAGCCACGAGCCCGTCTACTCCCCCGACTGGACGGCCACCCTGCTGGAACTGGGCGGCGCCCGGCCGGACCCGGCGTACCCGCTCGACGGGCACAGTCTCGCCGGGTACCTGCTGCGCGGCGAGAAGGTCCCCGCACGCGACCTGTTCTGGCGGGTGCGGGGCAACCGGGCACTCAGGCGCGGCGACTGGAAGTACTACCGCGACGCGGACGGCCGGGACCACCTGTTCGACCTGGCCGCCGACGCCCGCGAGCAGGCCGACCTCGCCGCCGACCGCCCTGCGCTGCTCGCGGAGCTGAAGGCGGCCTGGGAGAGGGTGGACGGCACCCTGCTGCCGTACCCGGCCGGCTGACGGGGGGGGCACGCCGTATCCGGCCGGTGCGCCGGTGGGTGCGACGGCCGGGGTGGCGTGCCCCCGTACGACTCCGTGCGCGCGGAAAACTCGGTGGGCAGTGTCAGTGGTGAACCGTAGGCTCGCTGCTGATGCCCACGACACCCGCCCCCGCCCCGGACCCCGACGGCAAGCGTTCCGCCGTGCGTTCCCTGCTGCGGCTGTGGCCGTACGTCCGCCCCGTGCGGGCGCGGCTGTCCGTCGCCGCGTTCGTGGCGATCCTCGCCTCCTGCGTGGGGCTGGTGATCCCGCTCGTCCTGAAGTGGATGGTGGACGGGCCCGTCGCCGACCGGGACCCGGCGGGCGTGTGGCTCGGCGCCCTGTACCTGCTGCTCCTGGGGCTGGCGGAGGCACTGCTGTTCGGGCTGCGGCGCCGGCTGGTGGCCCGGCCGCTGGCCGGCGTCGAGGCGGGGATGCGGGCGGACCTCTACCGGCACCTGCAACGGCTGCCGGTGGCCTTCCACGACCGGTGGGCCTCGGGCCAGCTGCTGTCGCGCGGCACGACGGACCTGATGCTGCTGCGCATGTTCCTCGCCTTCCCGCTGACGTTCCTGCTGGTCAACGGCGTCACCATCCTGATCGGCGTGGGCATCATGCTGGTGCAGGACTGGACGCTGGGGCTGGTCGTCCTCGGTCCGGCCGTGCCCGTGATGATCACCTGCGCGTTCTTCGAGAAGAAGTACTCCGAGGTGGCGCGGCGCGCGCAGGACCAGGTCGGGGACCTGACGACCGTGGTCGAGGAGAGCGTGCTCGGCATCCGCGTCGTCAAGGGCTTCGGGCGGCACCGCAGTCAGGCCCGCGCCTTCCACGAGCTGTCGCACACGCTGCGGGGGACGGAGCTGCGCAAGGCGCGGCTGCTGGCGGCGATCTGGGCCGTCATCGTGACGCTGCCGGAGCTGGCGATCGGCGCGGCGCTGGTGGTCGGGGCGGTGCGGGTGGCGGACGGGGCGTTGTCGGCGGGGACGCTGGTGGCGTTCCTGTCGACGGCGCTGGCGCTGCGGTGGCCGGTGGAGTCGATCGGTTTCCTGCTGGCGATGAGTCAGGAGGCGGCGACGGCCACGGACCGGTACTTCGAGGTGATGGACGCGGAGGTCGAGTCGCCGGGAGGTGCCGGTGACCGTGCGCCGGTGCCGGTGAGTGGTGAGCGCGGCCCGGCGGAGCGGGGTGGCGGAGGGTTGCGCTTCGAGAACGTCCGCTTCCGCTACCCCGACGCTCCCCCCGATTCCCCGCCCCTCCTGGACCGCGTCGACCTGCACGTCCGCCCCGGCGAGTCCATGGCCCTGGTCGGCGCGACCGGCAGCGGCAAGACGACGCTGACCGCGCTGATCCCCCGGCTGCACGAGGTGACCGGGGGCCGGATCACGCTGGACGGCGAGGACATCGCCGCCCTGCCCCGCGAGGAGCTGCGCGCCAGGGTCGCCGTGGCCTTCGAGGAGCCCACGCTCTTCTCGGCGAGCGTCGGCGAGAACGTGCTGATGGGGGCCGGCGAGGGCGCCGGCGCCGACGCGCTGGGGCGGGCGCTCGCCGTCGCACAGGCCGACTTCGCGCACGCCCTCCCGCAGGGCACCGGCACCCAGGTCGGCGAGCAGGGCCTGAGCCTGTCCGGCGGGCAGCGGCAGCGCCTCGCGCTCGCCCGGGCCGTGGTCGGCGAACCGCGGTTCCTCGTCCTCGACGACCCGCTGTCCGCGCTGGACGTGCACACGGAGGCCGCCGTGGAGGCAGCCCTGCGCCGGGTGCTCGCGGACACCACCGCGCTGATCGTGGCGCACCGCCCCTCCACGGTCCTGCTCGCCGACCGGGTGGCCCTGCTGTCCGGGGGCCGGATCGCGGCGGTCGGCACCCACCAGGAACTGCTGCGCACGAACGCCGAGTACGCCCATCTGATGTCCGGCGCGGGGGAACAGGAGGAAGACCGGCGATGACGGCCCCCATCACGTCCCCGCCCGCTCCCGGCGAGGCGGAGGATCCGCCCCGGCCCGGGGCCGCGGAGCACACCGGCGACGACTTCGACCGCGACGTGCTGCCCAGCCCGCCGGGCGCCACGGCGGCCCTGCTGCGCTCGCTTCTGGCGCCCATGCGCGCCCGCGTGGCGGTGACGGTCCTGCTCCTACTGCTCCAGCAGGCGGCCGTGCAGGCCGGCCCGCTGCTGGTGGCGTACGCCATCGACCGTGCCGTGCCGGCCTTCCGCGACCGGGACCACGGTCCGCTGATCGCGGTCGGCGCCGGATACCTGCTGTGCTCACTGACCGCCGGCGCCCTGCAGTACGCGTTCATCGCCGCGTCCGCGCGCGTCAACCAGGACGTGCTGCTGGACCTCAGGGGCCGGATCTTCCGGCACGCGCAGGCGCTCAGCGTCGACTTCCACGAGCGCTACACGTCGGGGCGGCTCATCTCCCGCTCCACCACGGACGTCGAGTCGCTGCGGGAGCTGCTCGGCGAGGGGCTCCAGGAACTGGTCGCGGTCGTCCTGTCCTTCGTCTACATCTCGGCGATGCTGCTGTGGCTGGATCTCGGCCTCGGCGCGGTCGCGGTGGCCTCGTTCGTGCCGCTGTACGCGCTGGTGCGGTCGTACCAGCGGCGCGCGGGGCGCGTGTACCGGCAGCGGTCCACGGCGATCGCGGCGGTGATCGTGAAGTTCGTGGAGACGATGAACGGCATCCGGCCGGTGCGGGCCTTCCGCCGCGAGGCCGCCAACGACGCCGACTTCGCCGGGCTGAACCGGCGCCACGAGCGGGCCAACGGCGACGCGCTGCTGGAGATGGCCCGCTACGTCGTCGGCTCCCGCCTGGTCGCCAACACGGCCGTCGCGGGGATCGTGCTGTGGGGCGCCTACCGGGTCGCGGACGGCACGCTGGCGCTCGGCGTGCTGGCGGCGGCCGTGCTGTACCTGCGCCGGCTGTACGACCCGATCGACCGGCTCGGCATGTTCCTGAACTCCTACCAGTCGGCCGCGGCCTCGCTGGAGAAGATCGCCGGGCTGCTGGCCCAGACGCCGTCCGTGCCCGAGCCGGCCGCGCCGAAGGAGCTGCCGCCGCCGGCCTCGGAGCACCCGGGGCGCGAGGTCGTCTTCGACGGGGTCCGCTTCGGCTACCGCACCGGCGGGGAGGTGCTGCCGCGCTTCGACCTGACGGTCCCGGCCGGGCAGACCGTCGCCGTGGTCGGCTCCACGGGCGCGGGCAAGTCGACCCTGGCCAAGCTGCTCGCCCGGTTCTACGACCCCTCCGAGGGGCGGGTCCTGCTGGACGGCACCGACCTGCGCGACCTCGCCGTGCCCGAACTGCGGCGGGGGGTGGTGATGGTGACGCAGGAGGCGTTCCTGTTCTCCGGCACGGTGGCCGAGAACATCGCCATCGGCCGTCCGGAGGCGACGCGGGAGGAGATCGAGCGGGCCGCGAAGGCCATCGGCGCCCACGACTTCATCGCCGCGCTGCCCGACGGCTACGACACCGACGTCCGCAAGCGCGGCGGCCGGATCTCCGCCGGCCAGCGGCAACTGGTGTCCTTCGCCCGGGCGTTGCTCGCAGACCCGGCGGTGCTGATCCTGGACGAGGCGACCAGCTCGCTGGACGTCCCCGGGGAGCGGGCGGTGCAGCGGGCCATGGCGACGGTGCTGAAGGGCCGTACGGCGGTGGTGATCGCGCACCGGCTGTCGACCGTGGAGATCGCCGACCGGGTGCTGGTGATGGAGCACGGCCGCATCGTGGAGGACGGCGACCCGGCCGGGCTGATCGCGGGCACGGGCCGGTTCGCGGACCTGCACCGGGCGTGGCGGGAGAGTCTCGCGTGAGCGGAGCGTGGCGGACGGGCGGCACCTCGATCGACGCCTTCGAGGACCCCGGCACGCCCGACCACCGGGGCGGCTGGCGGTATCTGTGGTGGCTGGTCGGACGGCAGTGGCGGCGCTGCGCGGCGGGGGCCGTGCTGGCCAGCGTGTGGATGGTGCTGCTGGCGGCGACGCCGTACCTGATGGCCCGGGCGGTGGACCACGGGCTGGAGCCCGGTGACCTGGGCGCGCTGGCGGGCTGGACGGGTGCGCTGGCCGCGGCGGGGGTGGTCAACGCCTGGCTGGGCATCCTGCGGCACCGCACGATGACACGGGTCCGGATGGACGCCAACTTCCGCACGGTCAAGATCGTCGTCGGGCACGCGGCGCGGCTCGGCGCCGCGCTGCGACGGCAGGTGGCCGCCGGCGAGGTCGTCACCATCGGGGTGGGCGACGTGCAGACGATCAGCCAGTCGCTGACGGCCGTCGGGCCCGGTGTCGGCGCGGTCGTGGCGTATGCGGCGGTCGGCGGCCTGATGCTGTCGGTGTCGGCACGGCTCGCCCTGGTGGTGCTGCTCGGGGTGCCGGTGCTGGGCGTGCTGCTGGGCCCGCTGATGGGCCGATTGCAGGGCCGGGAGACCGAGTACCGGGAGCGGCAGGGCGTGCTGACGGCGCGGATCGGCGACCTGGCGGGCGGACTGCGGGTGCTGAACGGGCTGGGCGGCAAGGGCCTGGTCGCGGACGCCTTCCGCCGGGACTCGGCGCGGCTGCGTGAGCAGGGCTACCGGGTCGGGTCGGTGACCAGCTGGATCCAGGCCATCGGGGTGGGGCTGCCGATGCTGTTCCTCGGGCTGGTGACCTGGCTGGGCGCCCGGCTGGCCGCGCGCGGGGAGATCAGCGTGGGCGAACTGGTGTCGGTGTACGGCTATGTCGTGGCGCTGGGCTGGCCGGTGGCGTTCCTGATCGAGATGAGCCACCAGCTGAGCCGGGGCGTGGTGGCCGCCCGCCGCGTGGTCGCGTTCCTGCGGCTGGAGCCCGAGCCGGACGAGGGCACGTGCGACGCCCCGGCGGAGCCGTCGGTGCTGTACGACCCGGCGTCCGGGGTGCGGGTGCCGCCGGGGCGGCTGACCGTGCTGGCCGGGGCCCGGCCGGCCGACGCGGCCGACGTGATCGACCGCCTCGGCCGGTACGCCCCCTCCGACGTGACCTGGGGCGGGGTGCGGCTGGCCGACGTGCCGCTCGCGCAGGTCCGGGAGCGCGTCCTGGTCGCCGAGGCGGAGGCCGACCTGTTCGCGGGCACCCTCCGCGACGTGATCGGCGCCGTCGGACCGCACCCGGGGGGCGCGGGCGACGCCGGCGCGTCCGCGGAGGCGCACCTGTCCCGGGCCATCGGCGCGGCCGCCGCCGACGACATCGTCCGGGGGCTGCCCGAGGGACTGGACACGGTCGTCGCCGCGCAGGGCCGCGACCTGTCGGGCGGTCAGCGGCAGCGGGTGCGGCTGGCGCGGGCGCTGGCGGCGGATCCGGAGGTGCTGCTGGCCGTGGAGCCGACGTCGGCGCTGGACGCCCACACCGAGGCCGCGGTGGCGGACCGGCTGCGGGTGGCGCGCCGGGGCCGTACGACCGTGCTGGCCTGCACGTCGCCGCTGGTGCTCGACCGGGCGGACGTCGTGCACTACCTCGTCGACGGCAAGGTCGCGGCCCGCGGGAGCCACCGGGAGCTGCTCGAGGCCGAGCCGGGTTACCGGGAGCTGGTGGCGCGGGACGCCGAGGAAGCGGAGGCCGTGCGATGACCTCGCCGGAGAAGGAGGCGCCGGGGCGGCTCCCCGTCGCCGAGCGGGCCGCCGTGCGACGGGCGATGACGGGTCTGGTGCGGGCCGACGGGCGGGCTTTCGCCGCGCTCCTCTGCCTGAACGCGCTGGCGGCGCTGGCCGGGCTCGCCGGTCCGTGGCTGCTGGGCCGGATCGTCGACGAGGTGCGCGCCGGGGGCGGGGTGGGGGCCGTGGACCGGATGGCGCTCGCCATCCTGGCGTGTTCGGCGGCCCAGTTGCTGCTGGCCCGCTGGGCCCGGTACGTGGGGCACCGCTTCGGTGAGCGCACGCTGGCCCGGGTGCGGGAGCGGTTCGTGGACCGGGCACTGGCGCTGCCCGCGTCCGTGGTGGAACGGGCGGGCACCGGGGACCTGACCACGCGGGGCACGGCCGACGTGACCACCGTCGGCACGACGCTGCGCGACGCCGGGCCGGATCTGCTGGTCAACGCCGTGCAGACGCTGTTCCTCACGGCCGCGCTGTTCGTGATCTCCCCGCCGCTCGGCGTCGTCGCGGTGGTGCTGCTGCTGCCGATCCGGTGGGCGCTGCGCTGGTATCTGCGCCACGCCCGGGACGGCTACCTCGCCGAGGGGGCGGCCAACTCGGACGTCGCCGAGATCGTCGCCTCGACGGTGGCGGGCGCCCGCACGATCGAGGCCTTCCGGCTGGCCGGGCGGCGTGTCGGGGCGAGCCGCCGGGCGCTGGAGGTGTCGCGGCGCGCCCGGTTCCACACGCTGTACCTGCGCAGCGTGCTCTTCCCGGTGATCGAGGTGTCGTACGTCGTGCCGGTGGCGGGCGTGCTGCTGGCGGGCGGGTTCCTGCACGCGCGCGGGATGGTGAGCGTGGGGGCGGTGGTGTCCTGTGCGCTCTACCTCCAGCAGCTGACCGTGCCGCTCGACGAGGTGCTGATGAGGTTCGAGGAACTCCAGCGCAGCGGTGCCTCCTTCGCCCGGGTGGAGGGGCTCGCGCTGGCTCCGCGGGCCGCGGCGGACGACTCGGCGGTTCCCGCGGACGACCGCATCGACGTCTCCGGGGTGCGCTACTCGTACGGCCGGGGCGGCGAGGTGCTGCGGGGCGTGGACCTGACCGTGCGGCCGGGTGAGCGGCTGGCCGTCGTGGGGCCGTCCGGGGCGGGCAAGACCACGCTGAGCCGGCTGCTGGCGGGGGTCGACGCACCGGACGAGGGTTCGGTGACGGTGGGCGGGGTGCCCGTGGTGGCGCTCGCTCCGGAGCGGCTGCGCCGTCAGGTCGTGCTGGTCACCCAGGAGCACCACGTCTTCCTGGGCACGGTCCGCGACAACCTGCTCATCGCCGAGCCCGGGGCGGCCGACGACGCGCTGTGGGCGGCCCTCGCCGCGGTCGGCGCCGAGGAGTGGGTGCGGGAGCTGCCGGACGGCCTGGACACCGAGCTGGGCGGTGACGGCAGCCGTGCCGACGGTCCCCGGGCGCAGCAACTCGCCCTCGCCCGGGTGGTACTGGCCGATCCGCACACGCTGATCCTGGACGAGGCCACCGCCCTGCTGGATCCGACGACGGCCCGGCACACCGAGCGGGCGCTCGCCGCCGTGCTGGAGGGCCGTACGGTCATCGCCATCGCGCACCGGCTGCACACCGCGCACGACGCCGACCGCGTGGCCGTGATGGAGGACGGCCGGCTGACCGAACTCGGCACGCACGACGAGCTGGTGAAGGCGGGCGGCGCCTACGCGGCGCTGTGGGGGTCGTGGCACGGGGAGTCCCCCTCGCCGGACGGCACGGCGGCGACCGGCTGACTGAGCGGGGAGTCAGTAGCGGCGCTCACGGCAACCAATCCGTATATCGAACATGAACGCCCGGACAACGAACGATTTCCGGCCAACTTGCTGACGCGGTCCTGACAAGGGGGGAGATCCCCTGTCACTCTTCCCACGGCCGCTCCACAGCGTCCCCACAGCGTTCACGTCAGCGCTGTGCCGCGGCCGGCTTCTTGCACGTGGTTTCTGCGTACCGCCTAGCTCTGCCCGGCCGGCTCACCCGCCGTCCGGTCTCCCCTGGCCGCGCAACCCGCGGCCACGCAGAAGGAGTCAGTGTTGAGCAGCAACACTCCGCACAGACGCACCTCCCACACCACGCACCGCCGCGCGGCGGGCGTCGCCCTCGCCGGTGTCGCCGCGCTGATCGCCACGGCCTTCCAGGCCGGCGGCGCCACCGCCGCCCCGCGGCCGGCCCCGGCGCCCGGCGCCGAGTCCGTCAAACTCACCCCGGCCCAGCGCGCGGAGCTGATCCGGGAAGCCGACGCCACCAAGGCCGAGACGGCCGACGGCCTCGGTCTGGGAGCCAAGGAGAAGCTGGTCGTCCGGGACGTGGTCAAGGACCGCGACGGCACCCTGCACACCCGCTACGAGCGCACCTACGACGGACTGCCCGTCCTCGGCGGCGACCTGGTCGTCACCACCGCCGAGTCGGGCCGGACCGAGCAGGTCGTGAAGGCCACGGCCAAGGCCATCAAGCCGGCCACCGTGACGCCGAAGATCACCGCCGCGAAGGCCGAGCAGCAGGCGGTCTCCGCCGCGAAGGCCGCCGGCGCCGCACAGCCGGACGCCGACCGCGCCCCGCGCAAGGTGATCTGGGCGGGCAACGGCACGCCGGTCCTGGCGTACGAGACGGTCGTGGGCGGCCTCCAGGAGGACGGCACGCCGAACGAGCTGCACGTCGTCACCGACGCGGCCACCGGCGCCAAGCTGTACGAGTACCAGGCGATCCACGAGGGCACCGGCAACACGATGTACAGCGGCACGGTGACGCTGGGCACCGCGCAGTCCGGGTCGTCGTACACGCTGACCGACACGGCGCGCGGCAACCACAAGACGTACAACCTCAACCGGGGCACCTCCGGCACGGGCACGCTGTACTCCGGCTCCGACGACACCTGGGGCGACGGCAGCGCGACCAACACGGAGACCGCCGCCGCCGACGCCCACTACGGGGCCGCGCTGACCTGGGACTACTACAAGAACGTCCAGGGCCGCTCCGGCATCCGCGGCGACGGCGTGGGCGCCTACTCCCGGGTCCACTACGGCAACAACTACGTCAACGCCTTCTGGTCGGACAGCTGCTTCTGCATGACGTACGGCGACGGGTCGGGCAACACCCACCCGCTGACGTCCATCGACGTGGCCGCGCACGAGATGACCCACGGCGTCACGTCCAACACCGCGGGCCTCAACTACAGCGGCGAGTCCGGCGGCCTCAACGAGGCCACCTCGGACATCTTCGGCTCCTCGGTCGAGTTCTATGCGAACAACTCCTCGGACGTCGGTGACTACCTCATCGGCGAGGAGATCGACATCAACGGGGACGGCAGCCCGCTGCGCTACATGGACAAGCCGAGCAAGGACGGCGCGTCCAAGGACGCCTGGTACTCCGGCCTCGGCGGGATCGACGTCCACTACTCGTCGGGACCGGCGAACCACTTCTTCTACCTGCTGAGCGAGGGCAGCGGCACCAAGACCATCAACGGTGTCACCTACAACTCGCCCACCTCGGACGGCCTCCCGGTCACCGGCATCGGCCGCGCGAAGGCGGAGAAGATCTGGTTCCGCGCGCTGACCACGAAGTTCACGTCGACCACCAACTACGCGGGCGCCCGCACCGGCACCCTGGCGGCGACCGGCGAGCTGTACGGCACCGACAGCGCCGAGTACAAGGCGGTGCAGGACGCCTGGGCGGGCATCAACGTCGGCTCGCGTTCGGGCGGCGGCGGCGGAGGCGGCACGACCGTCGAGAACACCGCCAACGTGAACATCCCCGACTACGGGGCCGCGGTGACCTCCTCGATCACGGTCTCCGGCCGCACCGGCAACGCGCCGAGCAACCTCCAGGTGGGCGTGGACATCGTGCACACCTGGCGCGGTGACCTCCAGATCGACCTGGTCGCCCCGGACGGATCGACGTACCGCCTGAAGAACAGCGGCTACGACTCGGCCGACGACGTGCACGAGACCTACACGGTCAACGCCTCGTCCGAAGCGGCCAACGGCACCTGGAAGCTGCGCGTCCAGGACCTGGGCCGGCTGGACACCGGCTACATCGACGCCTGGCGGCTCACCTTCCCGTAAACCCCACGGGCCTTGAGGCCCAAGGCCCCCACGATCAGGGCGCCGTCCCCGGAGGTTCGACTCCCGGGGCCGGCGCCCTCCCCACGACCGGCCTCTTTTTGCCAAGCCCATACACGGGCAGGGTTGCGACTTTGCCGAGGTCACACGGGTTCACGTTCCCGCAACATTCACCCGCACGTCGATTTTCGGCCAACATCATTCGACCCTCCTGACATGTACGCGGCGTGGGTGCCACTCTTCCCTCACCCGCCGCACAACCTCGCAGCAACGCCGGCCGGCCACCCCACGCCGACCGGACTCCCCCACCGAAGGAGCTTGTGTGTCCTCCCTCTTCGCGCGCCACAAGCGCAGCACCCTGGCCGTCGCCACCGCCGTCGCGGCCGGTGCCCTGCTCACCACCGGCCTGACCGCCGGCGGCGCCGCCGCCGACACCTCCGCGCCGCGTGTCCTGCCCGGCGCCCCGGTGCTGCTGTCGGACTCCGCCCGCACCGCGCTCATCCAGGAGCAGCAGCAGTCCGCGGCCGCGACGGCCCGGCAGATAGGCCTCGGCGCCCAGGAGAAGCTCGTCGTCAAGGACGTCGTCCGGGACGTCGACGGCGCCGTCCACACCCGCTACGAGCGCACCTACCAGGGACTGCCCGTCCTCGGCGGCGACCTCGTGGTGCACCAGGCGAAGTCCGGCGCGGCCCAGGGCGTGACCAGAGCGACCAACGCCACCATCAAGGTCGCCACCGTGACGCCGAAGGTCGCCGCGGCCAAGGCCGAGCAGCAGGCGCTGAGCGCCGCGAAGGACGCCGGGTCCTCGCAGACCGCGGCCGACTCCGCGCCCCGCAAGGTGATCTGGGCGGCCGACGGCAAGCCGGTCCTCGCCTACGAGACCGTCGTCGGCGGCCTCCAGGACGACGGCACCCCCAACGAGCTCCACGTCATCACCGACGCCGCCACCGGCGCCAAGCTGCACGAGTACCAGGGCATCGAGACGGGCTCCGGCAAGAGCCTGTACTCGGGCACGGTGACGCTCGGCACCTACAAGTCGGGCTCCACCTACCAGCTGTACGACACCGGGCGCGGTGGTCACAAGACGTACAACCTGGCCCGCAAGACCAGCGGCACCGGCACCCTGTTCACCGACGCCGACGACGTGTGGGGCACCGGCACCGCCTCCAGCTCCTCCACCGACCAGACGGCGGCCGTGGACGCCGCCTACGGCGCGCAGGTGACGTGGGACTTCTACAAGAACACCTTCGGCCGCAGCGGCATCAAGAACGACGGCAAGGCCGCCTACTCCCGCGTCCACTACGGCAACGCGTACGTCAACGCCTTCTGGTCCGACAGCTGCTTCTGCATGACCTACGGCGACGGCTACGGCAACACCAACCCGCTGACCTCGCTGGACGTGGCGGGGCACGAGATGAGCCACGGCGTCACCTCCAACACCGCCGGCCTCAACTACAGCGGTGAGTCCGGTGGCCTCAACGAGGCGACCAGCGACATCTTCGGCACCGGCGTGGAGTACTACGCCGCCAACTCCGCCGACAAGGGCGACTACCTCATCGGCGAGAAGATCGACATCAACGGCGACGGCACCCCGCTGCGCTACATGGACAAGCCCAGCAAGGACGGGGCGTCCAAGGACTACTGGTCCTCCAGCCTCGGCAGCGTCGACGTGCACTACTCGTCGGGCCCGGCCAACCACTTCTTCTTCCTGCTCGCCGAGGGCAGCGGGGCGAGGACGGTCGACGGGGTCAGCTACAACTCCCCGACGTACAACGGCTCCACCGTCACCGGCATCGGCCGCGCCAAGGCGCTGCAGATCTGGTACAAGGCGCTGACCACCTACATGACGTCGACGACCAACTACAAGGCCGCCCGCACGGCGACCCTGAACGCGGCGTCGGCCCTGTACGGCTCGACCAGCACCGAGTACAAGGCGGTGGCCGCGGCCTGGACCGCGATCAACGTGAGCTGACCGCACGAGCGGCGACACACTGGGGGCGGCCCCCGGGAACCACCGGTTCCCGGG